>JAXDHL010000411.1:0-5010 GCA_034664525.1 Solirubrobacteraceae bacterium | reverse complement strand
CCGGCGCTGGTGGCCGTGCGGCGCCGCCGCGCCGTGGAGTCGATGTACTCGTCGAACAGCCCGAGCGTGTGCGAGAGCTCGTGCGCGCGGTCGACCGGGTCCGAGCCGGTGGCGAACCACGTGGTCTGGTCGTCGCGCCCCGGCCCCTTGCGCAGGCGCACGCGGACGTGCTGACCGGAGGTGACCCACAGCACCTTCACCCGCAGGAAGAAGCGCTCGGTCGTGCGCTCGTCGTCGAAGTAGAACTTGTTGTCCCAGAAGCGCAGGAACTGGGCCTCGGTGTCGGCCTTGACCTGGTCGGTCTGCGCCTGCGTGACGTCGTGGTCGGGGACGAGCTTGACGCGCACCGTCAGCTCGCAGTCGCCCGAGCTGAGGTCGACCTCGTAGGCGCCCTGGACGCGGTACACGCCGAGCGTGCCGGTCCGCTGCTCGTCGCGGGTGACGCGCACCTGCGTCGGCCGGCGCGCCAGCGTGCGCGCGGCGCCGGGCGCGCCGTCGCCGGCGGCGACCATGCGACCGACCGCGCGGTTGCCGATCGCCGACTGCAGCCCGAGCAGCTCCTGCGCGACGGTCGCACGCGCTCGCGGCGCCGGGACCCGCTCGACCTCCGGGACGGCCTCGACGCTCGCGGTCTCGCGCGCCGGCTCGCTCATCGCGGCGCCGCCGCCTCTCCGAACGGCAGCGCGCCGTCCGTGAGCTGGGCGACCAGTCGCTCGTACTCGCCCAGCAGCGCGTCGAGCCGGTCGTCGTCGTGGCGGTCGCCCTCGGGGATCGCGACGGCGTAGAGCTCCTCGTCGCCGCGCCGGAGCGCCAGTGTCACGCTGTGCTCATCCGGTTCGTAGACCGTGCGACGCGGCCGCTCGGCGTCGAGGCCGGACTCGCGGAGCCGGCCGATCAGCGCCTCGAGCGCCGGGCGATCGAGCGTGCCGCGGTAGTGGCGCTCCTCGCCCGCGCGGCGATGGCGGACATCCGCGCCGCCGGCGCCGTCGACGGTCAGCGCGATCTCGCCACCGCGCCAGTGCTCGGTCCCGCTGACGATCTCCAGCGTCAGGCCGGCGTCGCCAGGGAGCTCACGGAGCAGCGTCTCGGCGCCCATGCCGCCCGACGCTCGCAGACGGCGGGCGGAGGGTCAACACCGATCGCGCTCAGACGGCGAGCGCGAGCTCGCGGCGGCCGGTCTGGAACTCCGCCCCGACCTCGATCAGGATCTCGAGCATCGCGGCGCCGGCGGGCGACCGGTAGCCGCCGGCGAGCGTCGCGGCGACGATCCGCCGGACGGCGGGACGCGGGGTGATCTCGCGGATGACCACGTCGTCGCGGACGGTCACCAGCGCGAGGTCCGGGATCAGCGACACTCCCATCCCCGCGGCGACGAAGCCCTGGATGGCGAGGTAGTCGTCCGAGTTGAACGCGATCCGCGGCTCGAACCCGGCAGCTGCGCACGCGCGCAGCAGGATCGAGGCGTCCGGGCAGTGGCCGGTCGTGCCGAGCAGCCAGGCGTCCTCGGCCAGGTCCTCGAGCCGCAGCCGGGACTTCGACGCCCGCGGGTGAGCGCGCGGAAGGCAGGCGTACATCGGGTCGTCGAGCAGGTGCGTGCGCTCGATCCCGTCGTCGCTCGGGCAGTCCCACGGCGTGTCGATCAGCAGCG
This sequence comes from Solirubrobacteraceae bacterium, assembly GCA_034664525.1. Classification (GTDB taxonomy): domain Bacteria; phylum Actinomycetota; class Thermoleophilia; order Solirubrobacterales; family Solirubrobacteraceae; genus DATLGB01. The sequence continues at coordinate 3,362 of JAXDHL010000411.1, read as the reverse complement.
CGGCGTCGATCTCGCCCGCGCGCAGCTTCTCGACCGCCTCGGGCGGCTCGGCGAGCACCAGCGTGATGTCGACGCCCGGATGGCGCTCGCGGAAGCGGGCGATCGCGACCGGCGCGACCGTGGCGCCCGCGGTCGCGAAGGAGGCCATCCGGATGCGCCCACCGCGCAGACCGGCGATCGCCTCAAGCTCGGCCTCGGCGTCGGCGAGGCGGGCCAGGATGACGTCGGTGTGACCGCACAGGATCTCGCCGGCGTGGGTGAGGCGCACGCCGCGGGCCGAGCGCTCGACGAGCGGCATCCCGGCCTCCCGCTCGAGGGCGGCGATCTGCTGGGAGACGGCGGACTGCGTGAAGTGCAGCGCCTCGGCAGCGGCGGAGAAGGATCCCCGGGCGGAGACCTCGCGCAGGACTCGCAGGCGGCGAACGTCAAGCATCAGCACAACTTATACCAGCAGTGACAAGCCTTCATTTGCGCTACTGGACCGCCGAGAGGAACATTGGTCCTCACAGCCGCCCGCCGACCACCGTTGAAAAGAGCGATGACCATGCCAGAGATCACCATCCGCAGTGCCAGGGACGCCGACGCCGACGCGCTCGTCCGGCTCGCCGCCCTGGACTCCTCGCGCGTTCCCGGCGGCGACCTGCTCGTCGCCGAGGTCGATGGCGAGCTCGTCGCCGCCGCGTCCGACGCCGGCGTGATCGCCGATCCCTTCCGTCCGACCGCCGACGTCGTGCAGCTCCTGCGCCTGCGTGGCACCGTCGTGCGCGCGCCGCGTGGCACCGCCCGCCGTCCTGTGCGCGCACGGCTGCGGCTCGCATGACGTGACGGCGCACGGGCAGGCCACCGCGAGTTCCCTCCTCAGGTCTCCAGCGGCCGGCGCCGGCGTGGCGCCGGCCGCGGCCGACCTGCGCGTGTGGGCGGGCCTGGCCACCATCTACCTCGTCTGGGGCTCGACCTACCTGGCCATCCGGGTGATGGTCGAGACGGTCCCGGCGCTGCTCGGCTCCGGGGTGCGCTTCGTCTTGGCGGGGGCGGCGATGCTGGCCGTGCTCGCCGTCCGGGGCGGTCTGCGCGCGCTGCGCCCGACCCGCCGCCAGCTCGCCGGCGCCGCGCTGATCGGCGCGCTGCTGCCGGGCGCCAACGCCGTCGTCACGGTGGCCGAGGTCGACGTCCCGTCCGGCCTCGCCGCGCTGCTGATCGGCTCCGTCCCGCTCGTCGTCATCCTCCTGCGGCGCGCGACCGGGGACCGTGTGGCGCGGGCGAGCATGGCCGGCGTCGTGCTCGGCTTCGGCGGCGTCGCGCTGCTGCTGCTGCCCGGCGAGCGCCCGGACGGCGCGACGCTCGCCGGCATGCTGGCGCTGCTCGGCGCGGCGGTCATGTGGGCGAGCGGCTCGTTCCTGATACCCCGCCTGGAGCTGCCGCGCGGCACGCTCGCCTCGATCGGCTGGCAGCTCTTGCTCGGTGGGCTGATGATCGTGGCCGCGGGGCTGGTCGCCGGCGAGGGCGGCAAAGTCCACCCCGGCGCGTTCTCGGGCGACTCGCTGCTGGCGTTCGCCTTCCTCGTGCTGATCGGCTCCGTGCTCGCCTACAGCGTCTACGCGTGGCTGCTGCGCAACGTCCCAGTCTCGAAGGTCGCGACCTACGCGTACGTGAACCCGATGGTGGCGATCCTGCTCGGGTGGCTGATCCTCGGCGAGACCGTGACGGGCGCGATGCTGGCCGGGGCCGCGGTGATCGTGGCCGCCGTCGCGGTGGTCGTGCGGGCCGAGTCGCGCGTGCGATGATCGCGCGATGCGATGGGTCGCCGGCTTCGCCCTCGCCGCGCTGGCGCTCCTGAGCGCACCGGCGGCGGCGCCAGCCGCGGACGCCTGGGTGGTGACCGGCCGCTCGACGCTCCCGCCCCAGTACTGGCAGGGCGTCGCCTTCGACCCGAGTGGGACCTCCTGGTTCGCGGGACCGGTCGTCGGCCTGTACCGGGACGACCCGGGGCTGCGCGAGACGGCACGGGTCGACTCCGCGCTCGTCGCCGGCGAGCCGTTCAATCACATCGGCGACCTCGAGTTCGACCCGCGCGAGAACGGGCGGCTGCTGCTGCCGCTCGAGTGCTACGACCCGGCCCACACGCCCTCCAACACGTGCGGGATCGGGGCGGTCGGGGTGGCCGACCCGGCCACCTTCGCGCGCCGCTACACCGTGGCGCTCAACGGCGTCCCGAAGGCGATGTGGCTGGCGCTCGGCCCGGACGGCCGGCTGTGGACGCAAGCGGGCCCCGACCTGCTGTCGTTCTCGGCCGACGCGGTCGCCGCCGGGGTCGCCGCGATCGACCCGAGCGGATCGCTGCCCGGCGTCTTCGACGGCGAGGCCGACGGCGCGGCGGTGCTCGGCGGGCGGCTGTACTTCACCCGCCAGGAGGCCGGCGGCGTCCAGCAGCTGTGGTCGCTCGACCTGGGCTCGGGCGCGAAGCGGCTCGAGGCGACGGTGGGGGTGATCGGCGAGTCCGAGGGGCTGGCGGCCTACGCGGGGCTCGGCGGTGCGCTGCACTGGGTGATCGCGCCCGGCCTGTATCCCGACGCGACCTACGGCCACCAGAGCGTGCTGGTGCACCTCAATCCGCGTGGCGCGGCGCTGCCGGGCACGGCGCAGCGGCTGAGCCCGGTGAAGCTGCGCGCGACGCCGTCCCGTCCGCTGCGGGCGGGGCGCACGGTGACGCTCACCCTGCGGGCGTGGGCGCGGATCGTGGGGACGACCGTGGCGGCCGACGGCGCGGTCGTGCGGGTGGCGGGCAAGGCGGTCACGCTCGACGCCTCCGGGCTCGGGAAGCTGCGGATGCGGGTGCCGCACGCGCGGACGTGGCGGATCACGGCGTCGCGGCGCGGGCTGCGCCCGACCGTGGTGCGGCTGCGCGTCAGCCTTCGCTGAACGGCCGCTCGAACAGCGTCGAGAGGACGATCTGGGTCTGGGTGCGGCGGACGCCCGGCGTGTCGCGGATGTTCTCGAGCGCCTGCTCGAGGTGCTGCGTGTCGCGCGCGCGCACGTGGAGCATGGCGCTCGCCTCGCCGGCGACGGTGTAGGCGGCGGCGACCTCGGGGTGCGATCCGACCGCCTCGCGGATCTCGTGGGCGGCCATCCGGCCCTCGCAGAACAGGGCGACGAAGGCGTGGGTCGTCCAGCCGTAGCGGGCGGGGTCGACCTGGGCCGCGTAGCCGCGCAGGATCCCATCGGCCTCGAGCCGGTCGACCCGCCGCTTGACCGCGGGGGCGCTGAGCGAGACGCGCGCGCCGATGTTCTGGAAGGAGCGGCGGGCATCCTCGCGGAGCAAGGCAACGATCTGCTGGTCGATGTCGTCGATCTGCCGCACTTTT
>JAXDHL010000410.1:0-4666 GCA_034664525.1 Solirubrobacteraceae bacterium | reverse complement strand
GCCGCCGCCGCGGCCGCCCGGCGCTGCGGCTGAGCACCCCTGGAGCGAGTGGCTGGAGGACGGGTGAGAACCGTCCCCCCGACCATGCGCGGGGGCCGCTGCCGAGATCAATATGAGACGTGCAGTTTCGTATCGCACCCACAACTGAAGGAAAGAACGACCAATGCTCAAGCACCGAATCCCGGCGGCTATCGCCGTCATCGGCGCCGTCGCGCTCGCGGGCCCCGTGGCCGGCGCGAGCGCCGCAACCCCTTCGCCCATCGTGGGCGCCTACCAGGCTGGTCTCGCCGCAGCGCAGGGCGGCTTCCAGGCCGGAGCGACGGCGGCTCAGGCCGGATGGCAGGCCGGAGCCGACGCCCTCCAGGGCGCGACCGGATTCCCGGGGATCATGAACTTCGGTCCCACGGGGCCGCTCGGCCCGCTCGGCGCCGATGGCCCGCTGGGAGGCTCCGCGCAGCTGCCGACCGGCCTGAACGCGTGGAACCTCGGACCGACGGGGCCCCTGGGTCCCGGCGGCCAGCTCGGCGGCTGACCTCCCCGACGAGTGACGTTCCGGCGGACGGCAGGCTCGCCGTCCGCCGGAACGGCCTGGTCACATGATCAGGCCCGCAGCACCACCGCCTTCTCGATGACCTGGCGCGCCGCGCCCCGCCCCGTCACCGCGAACCGCACCGTCACCGCCAGGTGGCGGCCGCGCCTCAACGTCCGCCGGCCGGCGCTGGTGAGCGCCAGCCGCACGCGCAGCGCGTCCCCGCCGGCGAGCCGTGCGCGGGTCGCGCCGAGCCGCGCCGTCCGTCCGCCACGCACGGGGGCGGTGTACGCACCACTGACCTCGCAGGCATGGGCGCAGCTCAGCGCGAGATATCCGAACGTGCCGTCGGCGGCCGGCCGAGCGACCATCCGGCGGAAGCGCCACGTCGCGAGCCCGCGGGGATGGACGGCCGCGCCGCCGGGACTCGCCGGCCCGGGCGGTGACGGCCCGGGGGCGGCCGGCTCGGGCTGGACCGGGGCGGCGGCGGCAGTGTCGAAGCCGGCCAGCGGCGTGAACGTCGCCGCCCTCCCGTCGGCCTGTGCGGTGAACACGAACGGCCGGCGGGAGCCCAGGTAGCCGCTCACGCCGACGGCGACGATCGAGCTCGCCGGCGACATCACCGCGGTGAACGCGGAGGGCGTGGACGGGACCGGGTCGAACACCTGCGCTCCGGCGGGCGAGAACACGCCGGCGTCCGCGCTCAGGTCGGGGGCCTTGAACGCGCCGAGGGCGGCCCGCGCAAGCGGAGTGGAATAGCCCGCGCGACCGAGATGGGAGCCGGCGACGAGCCAGCCGGACCGCAGGCGCCCGAGCACGGCGCCGCCGGTCGGCACCCCACGGGCGCTGAAGCTGAGCGATCGCCGGCCGGCGGTCCCGCAACTGGTGTCCGCGCCCAGGTCCGGCAGCGTGAAGCACTGGGCCAGCAGGCGCGTGCCGACCAGCCCCAGGGCGACGCCGCCCGCGGATCCCGTCCGCAGGTCCGTGAACGCCTCAGCGCCGATGGCGCCGAGGTCGAAGGTCTGCGTGCGCAGCGGCGTGAGATCGGCGCCGAAGCGGAAGATCGCGGCGTGCGCGCCCGAGAAGCCGGAGACGACCGGGTTCCCCTGCGCGTCGAGATCGACCGAGGTGAAGCCGACGTTCGGCGACGCGTCGGAGCCGCCGACGAGCGCGGAGCGCCGCACCGAGCAGTCGCCGCCGTCGATCACCGCGATCATGCCGCGGGTCGGCTTGGCCAGGGTGGCGCCGACGACCACGAGATCGGAGCCCATCGCCACGGCCTTGCCGGGCAGGACGGATGCGCCGAGCTCGTCGAGCGCGATGCCCGCCGGGCCGCAGGATCGCTGCAGCGTGCCGGTCGCCGGATCGGCCTTCGCGATCCCGAGCCGGCCGTTCGCGTATCCGACGCCGTAGACGAAGCCGCCGGCCGGCACGACGTCGCTGAAGGCGTCGGGCATCCCCGGCGCGGCGTCCACCCGCTCGAGCCAGTCGAAGGCGCCCGTATCGAGGTTCCATCGTCCGAGCACGCCCGAGCGCGGGTCGTTGCTGAACTGCGAGGAGCCGGCCACATAGGCCGCGGCGCTTTGCGGCACGCGCTCGACGGCGCTGGCGTCGGCGTCGGCGGCGCGCGCGCTCGGCGCCGCCACGGCCATCGCGCTCAGCAGCGCCCCGACCACAGCCGCCCGCATCCGGCTTGACGTCATCGCCTTCGGCTCCCCTCGTCGTCCCAGCGTGCCAGGGGGCGAAGCCTCTGCCACGGGCGGGCCGCCGGGAACTGTCCCGAAGGCCGGTGTCACCGGCCGAGCGGCCAGACGAGCCCGGTACGGCTCAGTCGGGCTGCTGCTCGCTCCAGCGCAGCGCGGCCGCCTCGGCGTGGGCGCAGGCCCGCACCGTCGGGACCTCGACCGGCGCCGGCGACCGCGGGAGCACGACCGGATCGGGCTCGCCGAGCTCCTCGAAGCGGATGGCCGCGCCATCCGCCATCGCCGATCGCCGCGGCTCCGCCGCCAACCCGGTCGGTGCGGCGCCCACTTCAGGGCGTCCGCTCGGCAGGTCGAGGCGCATGCCCGGAGCGTCGCCGCGCACGCGGGCGGGCGGGACTGCCCGGGGGGACAGCGACGACCCCGCCGAAGGCGCCGGTCGGCGCGGTGCGTCAGTGCGCTGCAAGGTGCGATCCATGCCCGTTGCGCAGCGGCGAGTGGAGCTGGAGGAACTGGGCGACCGCCTGGTCGGCCTCCGGCTCGTCCGTGACGTACAGGTGGCCGGCCTCCGGCCACAGCATGAGCTCGGCGCCCGGGATCGAGCCCGCGAGCATGCGCGCATTCTCGGGCGCCTGGAGCATGTCCTGCTCACCGTGGACCACGAGCGTCGGCACGTCGAGGTCCCCGAGCCGGTGCTGGGTGCTGTGGGCGGCGGCGGCGGCGACCTGATGGAGGTAGGCGAGCGCGTCGGGCGCGTAGCGCATCCGCCGGGCGATGTCCTCGGCGATCCGCTCGCCGTGCAAGCGCCGGGTCCGCTCGCCGTAGGTATACGGCACCGCGGCCCACTCGGCCTCCTCCGGGCCCATGGCGCCGACGCGGGCGAAGAAGGTCAGGACGCGCGAATCCTGCGGGATGGCGTGGGGCCCTCCCGGCGTGGTCGCACCCAGCACGAGCGAGGACAGCCGATCCGGGCGGCGCAGCGCAACCTCCTGCGCGACCATCCCGCCGAGCGAGATCCCGTACACGTGCGCCCGATGCTCGCCCGCGGCGTCGAGCACCGCGAGGGCGTCCCCGGCCATCTGCGCGACGAGGTAGGGCCACAGCGAGCGGTCGCTGCGTCCCATGTCGCGGTTGTCGAAGGACAGGACGCGGAACTGGGTCGCCAGGAGCTCCGTGGTCCGCCACCCGGCTTCGAGCGACATCCCCTGGCCCATGATCAGCAGCACCGCGGGGCCTTCTCCGACGCTTTCGTAGTAGACACGCAGGGACCCGTTGTGAGCAAATGGCATTGTGGAGAACAGGATGCGGTCGCCGCGGCGCCGCATGGGCTGGCCGTCGTGACAGGCCGCGCTGGACCGCCGGGGCGATCGCTCGCCGTACGCCCCCTGAGGTAGCCGCAACACCCCACTCCGAGCCGACGACAGGCGGCCGCTCGCGGGCGACGATTCAGTGCATGCCGATGCTGCGATGCCCCGAGTGCAAGCTGCCCCAGTACGCCGCGAGGCCGTACGTGACGCGGGCGGAGTGCGTCCGCTGCGGACGGCAGCTGCTGCAGCGGCGGTCCGGCTGGGGCGAGCGGGCGTCCGCGACCCCCGCCCGCCCCGGCGGGGTCGAGGCTTCGCGCGCGCGCAGCGAGACGCGCTCTTGACGGGCGAGCGGGCGTGCGATCCGTTCGATGGTCTCCGCGGCGTTCCCGTCGCCGGCGGCCTGCTCGCCGTCGCGTCCGCGGGGCCGCCGGCGAGCGAGGCCGACGCCGTCGTGCTGGCGGTGCACGGCGTCGCCTCGTCGCACGCCGTCTGGCGCACCGTCGCGCGTGAGCTGAACGGGATCGGGGGTTCGCGCACGTGCCTGATCGCCCCGGACCTGCGCGGGCGCGCGCGCAGCGCCGGGCTTCCCGGTCCGTACGGCCAGGCGGCGCACGTGGCGGACATGCTCGCGGTGCTCGACGACGCCGGCGCCGGCCCGGTCGTGCTCCTCGGCCATTCGATGGGTGGCTATGTGGCGTGCGCGCTGGCGGCCCGGCACCCGGACCGCGTCTCCGCCGTGGTGCTGGTCGACGGCGGCGTCGCGATGCCCGTCTACCCGTCCGACATCGCCGACGCGCTCGTCGAGCCGATGGTCGACTCGGCGCTCGAGCTGCCGCGGCTGCCGTTCGCCACCGTCGAGGAGCACGTGGCCCAGTGGCGCGCGCATCCGGCCTTCGCGCGCGACTGGAACGAGGACGTCGACGACTATGCGCGCTATGGGCTGAAGGGGGAACCTGGCGCCCTGCACGTCGCCAGCTCGGAGGCGGCGGTGCGCGCCGACGTGTCGGAGATGGCCCATGACGAGGCGTCGATGCGGGTCGTCGACGGCGTGCGCGCGCCGATCCAGCTGCTCCGCGCGTCGCGCGGGATGCGCGACGACGCGCCGATGGTTCCGCGATATCTGCTCGAGA
>JAXDHL010000409.1:0-3129 GCA_034664525.1 Solirubrobacteraceae bacterium | reverse complement strand
GCGGCGACAGCGTCTGCACGATCACGCGGGCGGGTGGGGATGAAGTACTCCCCCGGCCGGCGCGGCCGGCGAGCTGGGCGACCATCGCGAACGTCCGCTCCTCGGCGCGGAAGTCGGGGAAGCGAAGCGTCTGGTCGGCGTCGACGACGACGCCGAGCGTCACGTCCGGGAAGTCGTGGCCCTTGGCCACCAGTTGGGTGCCGACGAGCAGCCCGGACGGTGCCGCGCGGAAGCGCGCGAGCAGCTTCGGGACCGCGTCCTTGGTGGCCGCGGTGTCGGCGTCGAGGCGGAACACCGGGATCGCGAGCCGCTCCGCGAGCTCGGCCTCCAGGCGCTCGGTGCCCGCCCCGTGCCGCGCCACCGCCAGCGACTGACAGGCATCGCAGCGCGTCGGCACCCGCTCGTGGTGGCCGCAGTGATGGCAGGCGATCTCACCCGCCGCCCGGTGCAGCACGAGCGCGACGTCGCACTGCGGGCAGGTCCAGACCCGGCCGCAGTCGCGGCAGGTGAGGAAGTTCGACCAGCCGCGCCGGTTGACGAGCACGATCGCCTTGCGCCCCGCGCGGGCGACGTCGACCAGCGCCTGCTGGGTCTCCGGGTGCAGCGGATGGTGATGGCCGCGCATGTCGACCACCTGGACCGGCGGCAGGCCCTGGCCGTCGACGCGCCGCGTGAGCGTGACGTGCGGAAGCTCGCGCCACGTCTCCGGCCGCGGCGTCGCCGTCCCACACAGCAGTGCCGCACCGTGGTAGGCCGCGCGCCAGCGGGCGACCAGGCGGGCGTCGTAGCGCGGGTCCCCCTCGTGCTTGTAGGACGGGTCGTGCTCCTCGTCGAGCACGACGAGCCCGAGGTCGTGGACCGGCGCGAACACCGCCGAGCGTGGGCCGACCGCGATCCGCGCCTCGCCGCGGCGCAGGCGCAGCCACTCGTCGAAGCGCTCACCCTCCGAGAGCGCGGAGTGCAGCAGCGCGACGGTGTCCCCGAAGCGCGCCGCGAAGCGCGCGACCGTCTGCGGCGTCAGCGCGATCTCCGGCACGAGCACGATCACGCCCTTGCCGGCGTCGAGCGCGCGCTCGGCCGCCCGCAGGTAGACCTCGGTCTTGCCCGAGCCGGTGACCCCGTGCAGGAGGTGCGATCCACCGTCGGCGATCGTGCGCAGCGCCGCCTCCTGCTCGGCGGTGAGCGGCGGCCGGCGGTCCTCCGTCGCGATCGACAGCGGCGCCCGCCGGCGCACCCGCGGCTCGATCGTCACCAGCCCGCGCGCCTCCAGGCGCCGCAGCACGGCCAGGTCGCCGCCCGCCGGGGCGGGCAGCCGCGCCAGCGCCGCGCGCTGCAGCTCGGTCAACTTCTCGGTCCCGTTGGCCGTGACGGCGGGGATCGCCCACAGCTCGGTCCGCTCGCGGCCCGGCGGCGGCAGCACCAGCGACAGCGCCCGCGCCGGCGTCGAGCAGTACTCGGCCGCCATCCACGCCGCGAGGTCCACGAGCTCGGGCGGGATCGACTGCGGCAGCACCTTCGTCGGCGCCACGAGCCTCTCCTCGGGCACCTCGGTGACGGCCGCCAGCCCGGTCACCACGCCGTCGAGCTGCTGGCGCCCGAACGGGATCCGCACGACCGATCCGACCTCCAGCGGCTCGGCGGGCAGCTTGTAGTCGAACGGCCCGCTCACGCGGCGCGTCGTCGTCAGCGGCTCGATCCGGGCGATCACGACCTCGGGACACTAGGAGCCGAGGCGGCGCCGGATCGTGGCGATCGCCTCGGGGTTCTGATCGATCAACACGAAGCGGCGCCCGGCGGCCCGTGCGACGGCGCCGAGCGTCCCCGAGCCGGCGAACGGGTCCAGGCACCAGCCGCCCGGGCGGCTCGAGGCGGCGACCATCCGGCGCACGATCCCCTCCGGCTTCTGTGTCGGGTATCCCGTGCGCTCCGCGCCGTTCGTGGGCACGATCGTGTGCCACCAGCAATCGGTTGGCGCCTTGCCGCGGGCGGCCTTCTCGGGCGTGACGAGGCCCGGGGCCATGTACGGCTCGCGGTCGACCTCCTCCGCGTCGAAGTGGTAGCGCGACGGGTCCTTGACGTAGACGAGGATGGTGTCGTGCTTGGCCGGCCAGCGGCGCCTCGCCCGCGCGCCGTAGTCGTAGGCCCAGATGATCTCGTTCAGGAAGCACTCCCGCCCGAAGATCCCGTCGAGCAGCACCTTGCAGTAGTGCGCCTCGCGGTAGTCGATGTGGAAGTACAGCGTCCCGTGGGGCGCCAGCACCCGGCGCGTCTCCTCGAGCCGCGGGGCGAGCCAGTCGAGATAGGCCCCCTGGGCCGGATCGGCGTAGGCCATCGCGGTGAGGACCTGCGTCGAGTAGCGGCGGCCACCGAAGCCCGTGCGGTCACCGTCCGGATCCTGGACGGTGCGCATGGCTGCGTGACGCTGCGTCCGCCCGGTGTTGAACGGCGGGTCGGCGTAGGCGAGGTCGAACGTGTCGGCGGGCAGCTGCGCCAGCGCCTCGAGGTTGTCGCCCTCGATCAGCAGGTCGTCGTCGAGGACGAGCCCGCTCGCATCCCCGGCCTCCAGGTGGCGCACGCCGCGAAGGTACAGCCCGCACCGGTCGGAGCAGCCAAAGGTTTGAATCCGGTGTGAGGGCGAGGCAAAGGATTGACTCACTTCGTTGGAATGCGGTTTGGTCGCAGTGCTCGGCTCCGGCGGCGTCCGTCGGACAACCCACTTTTCCTCCTGAGAGGGGCGCGTCGTGTCCCATCGGTCCCTGCTCCGCCTGCTGGCCCTGACGATCGGGCTGCTCGCGCTGGCGCTGCCCGCGAGCGCACTCGCCGGCCCGGCGACATACACGGGTACTGACCCGTTCGTCGACGGCCCGGGCAGATGCCTCAACGGCAACCAGACCGCCGCCAACGGGCCGGTCAACTGCAACATCTACACGGGTAAGCAGTACGTCTGGCTCAACGCCGGACCGGACAACGCGCTGCTCGACGACGGCACCTACTTCTTCGCCGTGCTCGCGCCCAGTGGCCAGGCCGACCCCAACGACGGCTCGACCGACCTGCTGTCCCAGGACACCTACGACAACCGCACGTTCACCGTCAGCGGCGGCACCATCACCTACACCGGCGGCCACGAAG
>JAXDHL010000408.1:0-4156 GCA_034664525.1 Solirubrobacteraceae bacterium | reverse complement strand
CCGCCACCGCCCGCCGGCTCTTTGCCCAGCGCGGCTTCGACGCGGTCACCGTGGTCGAGGTCGCGGCCGCCGCCGACGTCTCGGAGAAGACGGTCTTCAACCACTTCGCGACGAAGGAGGACCTCGCGTTCGCCGGACGCGAGGAGCACCTCGTGCGGCTGCTCGCCGACATCGTCGGGCGCCCACCCGGCGCCTCCGTCCTCGACGTCTTCCGCGCGACGACCAACACGATGATCGACGGCCTCGTCGCCGGCGGGGACGACGACCTCCTGGCCAGGATCATCAGCGGCAGCCGCGCACTGCAGGCCCGCCTGGCCATCGGGTGGGAGGACGAGACCGCGGCGCTCACCGCCGCGATCGCCGAGACGGCCGGCGCCGCCGCCGACGACGTGATCCCCGCGACCGTCGCGCGCACGCTGTCGTGGACCCATCGCACGATCTTCCGCGGCGCGCTCGACGGCCTGCTCGCGGGCGAGGATCCTCAGCAGCTGGCGGCCCGCCTGCGGGTGGCCTCGGCGCGCGCCTACGACCAGATCGCCACGGGCCTGGACGGCTACGGCACGTCGAACCGGGACGCCCCACCAGCCTGACGGCCCGCTCGTTGTGTCAGCGGGGCGCCATTTGCCCGGCGTGGCCGGCAGGACCTGGCGCGGCCTGCCGGCCAGTGGCGCCCGGTCAGCCGGCAGCCGTCACGTCGGCGAAGGACCGCTGGGCGGCCTGCTCGATCAAGTCGGCGGTCGCGCGCGGCTGCGAGACGTAGATCGAGTGGCTGCCGGCCGCCTCGACGACGGTCGCGCCGGTCCGCGCCGACATGGTGCGCTGTGCCGGCGGCGGGATCATGCGGTCGTCGCTGGACACCAGGTACCAGCTCGGCCTGCTTCGCCAGGCCGGTTCGGTGATCGTGCCGTTGAGCGCCTCGACGCCCCACGGGACCTGCGAGTCGGCCATGAACGCCGCGTCCTCCGCCGGCAGATCGCCCGCGAACGCGCTCGCGAACCGCTCGCGGTCGAGGAACAGGAACCCGTCGACCGGCGGCAGGATCGGCGGCTGCGGCCCGTCGGTCGGGAAGCCGGCGATCAGGGTGTTGACCGACTCTCCGGCGTCGGGGGCGAAGGCCGCGATGTAGACGAGCCCCGCGACGCGCTCATGGCGCCCGGCTTCCGTGATGACGGCGCCGCCGTAGGAATGGCCGACGAGGATGGCCGGGCCGTCCTGCTGGTCGAGCACTTGGTGGGTGGTCTCGACGTCGCTCTCGAGCGAGAGCGTCTGGTTCTGCACGACGCTCACCTTGTAGCCGTCGGCCGTCAGCGCGTCGTAGACGCCCCGCCAGCCGGACCCGTCCACGAACCCGCCGTGAACGAGGACGACGTTTCGCACATCGGTCATGGATGACCTCCTCGTGGTTGTCATCCGCGACTGTGGCGGCAGCCGCGTCCCGAGGCATGCGTCGGATGACGACACTTCTCTGACGTTACGTACGTAAAGCGCCGGCCAGCTCGGCACGCGAGGTGATCCCGAGCTTCGGGAAGACCCGGTACAGGTGCGTGCTGACCGTTCGGTGCGAGAGGAACAGTCGCTCGCCGATCTCGCGATTCGACAGCCCCGCCGCCGCGAGTTGCGCGATCTGCAGCTCCTGCGCCGTCAGCTGATCGCGAGCCTCGGGCAGCCGCCGCCGACTGCGTTCTCCCGATGCTCGCAGCTCGCGCCGGGCCTGCTCGCCCCACGGCCGGCATCCGAGCGCATCGAAGGTGTCGCGCGCCGCCCGCAGGACGCCGCGGGATTCGGCGACGCGCCGTTGCCGCCGGAGCCACTGGCCGTAGGCGAGCTGCACTCTGGCGCGCTGGAACGGCCAGCGTGTGAGGTCGCCGGCCAGCGCCTCGTCGAACCGATCGCCGGCATCCGCCGGGTCCGCGAGCAGCGCCCGGGCGTGCCGAAGTCCGAGCGCGACCCACGTGCCGGGGCGCTCGCCGGCACGCGCCGTGACCTCCGCCACGCGTGCGCGGGCGTCCTCGAGCCGGTCGATGTGGCGCGCGGCCTCGGCGAGATCCGCGATCAGCCAGGACGAGATCACCGGGTGGTACGCGGTGTCGGTCGGGTCGAAGAGGCGCTCGGCGGAGGAGTACGCGTCGCCGTAGCGCCCGGTGGCGAGCGCGGACAGCACCCGCCCGAACTGGGCGAACGCCATTGTGATGTTCGCGCCCGCCGGCTCCGCGACCGCCTCCGCTCGTGCGGACATGAGCTCGACCTCCTGCTCGTCGCCGCGCATGGCCGCGACCATCGAGATGGCGGTCTCGGCCGCGGCCACCCACTGCGGCTCCGCGAGCTCGTCCCCGAGACGTCGTGCCTCTTCGGCCGACGTCAGCGCCGCGTCCCACTCACCGAGGCGGGCGGCCATGCCCGAGTAGAGCGTCAGGAGCCGCGGCAGATGGCCCAGTCTGCCCTCGGTCCGCAGTCCGTCGATCGCCGCCGCCAGGAAGTCGGTGCCCAGGTCGAACGCGCCGACGACGAGCGCGGCCGGCCCGAAGAAGCGAGCGGCATCGGTGTCGATCCGCTGGTCGCGTGCCGCGTCTCTCAGGCGCCGGAGGACCCCGGCGGCGTGACCGAGGGGATCCGCATACGCGTGGATCGCGAAGACGCGCGGGTCCTCGGCATCGGCGTCCCCGAGCCGGTGAGCGGCATCGATCAACGCCCGCCTCACGTCGTGACCGGGATCGACCCACCAGGCGCGAGAGGCGACGATCCAGAGGAGATCGACGTGCAGGTCGTGGTCGCCCGCCGCGCCCGCGCGTTCCGCGGCGGCAATCAGCGGCTTCGCGCGGTCGGCACCGAGGGGGCGGGTGTGCGCGGACTCCTCCACCCAGGTGACCCGAGCGCGCTCGAGGTCTCCGAGGTCCAGCCGGCGGACCTCGCGCAGCAGCGGCATCACGACATCCGGCCGCCCGAGCTCCACGGCGAGCCCCGCGGCCGTGAGCAGACGCCGGCTACGGCTGGGCCGCTCGCCGATCTCGGCGGCGCGCCGCATCGCCGCTACCGCCACTGGAATCGCGCCGCGCCAACGGGCCCGCGCTCCTGCTTGTTCGAGCTCGAGCGCGATGTCCTCGTGTTCGCCCACGATCAGCGCCGCCTGGTGCCAGGCGCGCCGGTCGGGTTGGGCGTCGAGCACCTTCGCCAGCGCCTCATGGACGCGCCGGCGTTCCGCGAGGCCGGCGCTCTGCGCGACCGCCGACCGGATGAGGGGATGCCGGAAGCGGATCGCCCGTAGATCGGCGTCAACGATGCCCGCGTCGGTCGCTGGCGCGGTGGCGTCGAGACCCACCGGCGTGTCGGCGACCACGCTGCTCGCCTCGAGAATCTCGTCGAGCCGGTCATCGTCGCTGAGCGCGGCCACGAGCAGGAGCACGCGGGTCACGTCAGGGAACTCGGATACGCGGTCGGCGAAGGCGCGCTCGAGCCGAGCGGTCAACGCCAGGCCGCCGGCCGCCAACTGCTCATCCTCGTCCCCGTCGACCACGGCCGGGAGCTCGAGTATGGCGAGCGGGTTCCCGGCGGCGACCCGCAGGACGCGGGCGCGCCTCGCGGCCGGAAGGCCGGGCGCCGACGCGTCGAGCAACGCTCCGGCCGCGTCTTCGTCGAGGCCGGCGACCTCATGCTCCGGCAAGCCGGCCTCGCCGAGCCGCGACGGGTAGCCGTCGCGAATCGCCGCCAACAGGAGAATCGGATCGGACTCGATTCGCCGCGCTACGAAGGCCACCACGTCCGCGGTCGCCCGGTCGAGCCACTGAGCGTCCTCGGCGAGCAGGAGGAGCGGAGCATCGCCAGCCACGTCTGCGACGAGGTCCAGGGCGGCCATCGCGATGCGGAAACGGTCGGGCGCGGCTTCGTCGGTCAGGCCGAACGCGGCATCGAGCGCGCTCCGCTGGACATCCCGGAGCTGGCTCGCACGCTCGCGCACAGGTCGGAGCAGTTGATGGAGCCCGGCGAACGGCAGGTGCGCCTCCGACTGAACACCGGTCGTCGAGAGCACCGCCATCCCGCGCTCACGTGCCATGCGCTCCGCCTCCGACAGCAGGCGCGACTTGCCGATGCCCGGCACGCCGCGAAGCACCAGCGCCCGGCCGCGAGTGGCGACGTCGTCCAACAGCGAGGTCAGGAGGTC
>JAXDHL010000407.1:0-3087 GCA_034664525.1 Solirubrobacteraceae bacterium | reverse complement strand
GTCTTCATCGCAGACGAGATCCGCGCCTGCTGGCCCGACGCGCGCTTCATCTTCCTGCTGCGCCACCCGCTCGCGATCGCGCGCTCCCGCCACGCCGTGCGCCCGCAGGACTCCGACCAGCGCAACCTCGAGCTGGTGCTGCGCTACGCCACCGCACTCGAGCACGCGCGCGCTGCCTATGCCGGCCACACCGTCCGCTACGAGGACCTCGCCGCCGATCCCGAAGGCGAGACGCGGAGCCTGTGCGCGTTCCTGGGCCTGGAATGGGAGCCCCGCATGCTCGACTACGGGCAGACCGAGCGGCGCTTCAAGGTCGGGCTGGGCGACTGGAACGACAAGATCCGGTCGGGCGCGGTGCAGCCGCCGGATCCGCTGCCGTCCGCGGACGAGATCCCGGAGGCGCTGCGGGCGATCAGCGCCGCCTGGGGCTACCTGCCGCAGCCGGACGGCTAGCCGCTGCGGTCGGCGCCGAACTTGAACGAGCGGAACGTGCTCTTCATGGCGCCGATGAGCGCCTGGCCGGCGGCGCCGAGACGGTGGCGACCGCGGGTCTGGCGCAGGGTGATGAGCACGCCCTGGCGCACGCCCGGCATGGCCGGCGGGACGACGACCACGTCGCGGCCCGTCGAGGGATGCGCCCGCGTCCCATACTTGAAGCCGACCTGGTAGCCGGGCGCCTTGTTGACCCGCGCCTTGCCCTCGTCGAGGACGGCGAAGCCCGGCAGCTGGTGTGCCAGGCCGGTCATGTGCTGCTCCATGTAGACCGGCAGGAGGCCGGCGGCGTCGCCCTTGTAGGGCGGCAGCTCGAGCGGCCGCACGGTGACCGTGATCCGCAGCTTCCCGCGCTGGACCTCGTAGCGCTGGTACTCGTCGCCCAGCGGCCGCACCGGGTGCACGAGCCCCTTCCGGTAGAGCGTGTTGAAGACCGGCTTGGCGGTGTGGACGAGCTCGGTCTTGCCCTGCAGCGGGTCGCGCAGCAGGAGGTAGGCGAGCACCAGCAGGGCGGCGAGCGCGGCGGCGGCAGCGACGGTGCGCCGCTCGGGGATGCCGCGCGTGCGCCGCAGCAGGGCGGGCAGGGTCTCGCCGTACCCGGGCTGGACGCGCACCGGCGGCAGTCTAGTGTCGCACTAGGCAGCGGCCACGGCGGCGCGCGGGCGCCGCTCGGGCGTGTCGTCCGGGGGCGGATCGGCGACTCCGTCGCGCCGCAGCGCGACCGCGGCAGCCAGCAGCGCCCACGTGATCGGGTCCTCGAGGAACGCGGCGTAGACGAGCGTGTGCAGCACGAGCGCGGCGTACGCCGCGGCGACCGCGGCCCGCGCGCCGCGGCGGCGCACCCCGCGCAGGACGAGCCCGAGCGAGGTGACGAGCAGCGCCACGTAGGCGATCAGGCCGATCGCCCCCTGCTCGGCGGCGACGGTCACCGGGATCGTGTGCGACTCGGCGGGCGATCGGGGCGAGAGCAGGTGCTCGCGCTTGCGGTAGCGCTCGGCGAACGAGCCCGAGCCCGAGCCGCCGATCGGCTTGTCGCGCGCCATCTGCAGCCCGCCCTTGATCAGCTGGGCGCGCCCGCTCGTGGACCGGTTGAGCTTGTCGAACGAGTGCGTCGAGATCCCGACCGCGCCGGGCGCGATCAGCATGACGGCGACGGCGATCGCGATCACCCCGCCGGCGGCGGCCAGCACCGGCCGCCACGACCAGCGCAGGCCGGCGAGGACGGCGAGCCCGACCGCGAGCGCCGCGAAGCTCGACTCCGACAGCGACGGCACGAGCCCCGCCCACAGCACGGCGAGCCCGATCGCGCAGGCGATCACCGTCCGCCGCTCGCGTGCCCACAGCAGCGCGGCGGCCAGCAGGACCATGGCCAGCGCGAGGAAGCGGCCGTAGATGTTGGGGTCGAAGAACAGCGAGTTGACCCGGAAGTACGGCTTGAGCTCGTTCGCGACCAGGACCTTCTCGTTGGACAGCAGCGTCGTGCGGGTCGCGTACTGGTAGAGGCCGACGACCGCGAAGACGAGCGCCAGCCCGACGACGGTCCACAGCACGGCGAGCACCAGCTTGCGCGACCACGGCGCGTCGAGCAGCAGGCGCAGCAGGACCGCGAACGGGACGTAGAAGAACGCGAGGTCCTTGGCGGCGGCCTGGACGTCGGTCGAGTACAGCGCCTGCAGCCCGTAGAGGACCACGACGGCGGCGAGCACGCGCTCGAGCGAGGTCGAGCGGCGCTCGGCCTCGGCGCGCACGGTCGCGCGACCGGAGAGGCGGGCGACGACCCCGCCGGCGATCACGGCGTACAGCGGCAGCAGCAGGCTCGCCGACTCGCCGCCGATGTCGAGCGGGATGCGGGCGGCCAGCGTGGCGACCGCGGCCACCACGAACGCCGCCGGCCAGCGGCGGAACACGTAGCCGAGCACGGCCAGGCCGGCGAGCGCGAGCGCCACGCCCGCGGCGGCGAGCGCGGCGTGGCCGGAGATCTGCTGGCGGATCTGCCCGTCGGCGACGGTGTAGATCGTCACCACCGCGAGCAGCAGCGCGACCGGCATGGCCAGCGTGCGCCGGCGCGGGTCGGGCAGGATCAGCACGCATGCGGCCGCGAGCGCCGCCGCCAGACCGGCGGCCGCCTGTATGCCCGTGGCCACCGCGAGGACCGTCATCGCCCCGCCACGGTACCCGGCGCGGAGGACAGGCCGCCGGGGCCGGGGCCACTAGATTGGCGCGGCGGATGGCCACCGCGCGCCGCATTGCTCCCGGAGCGCTGGTCGCCGCCGCCGTGGCCGCGCTCGTCAAGCTCGTCTACGGCCCGTGGTACCTCAACTACGACGCCCGCTACGCGCTGCTGTGGGCGCGCGACATCACCCGCGGGCTGACGCCGGACTACCGGGCGCCGTTCGCGCCGACGCCGCACCCGCTTTCGACGGCGTGGAGCGCGCTGGCGCTTCCGTTCGGCCCGGACGGCGACCGGCTGATGGTCTGGCTCGTGCTGGTGGCCTTCGGGGTGCTGGTCTGGCTGGCCTACCGGCTCGGCGAGCAGCTGTTCAGCGTCCCCGTCGGCGTCGTCGCGGCGCTGACGGTGCTGACCCGGCCGGCCCT
>JAXDHL010000406.1:0-12790 GCA_034664525.1 Solirubrobacteraceae bacterium | reverse complement strand
GGCTCGATGGGCAACGACCTCGCGCTGGCCGTCCTGAGCGACAAGGCGCCGCCGCTGTTCAACTACTTCAAGCAGCTGTTCGCGCAGGTCACGAACCCGCCGGTCGACCCGATCCGCGAGTCGATCGTGATGAGCCTGCGCGCCGGCGTCGGCGGCGAGGAGAACCTGCTCACCGAGTCGGCCGAGCACGCGCACCAGCTCACCGTCACACAGCCGATCCTGCGCGCGTTCGAGCTCGAGCGCCTGCGCCAGGTCGACCACTCGATCTTCTGGGCGCACACGATCGACATCACCTGGCCAGCCGAGGACGGTGCCAAGGGCATGTCGATGGCCTTGAACCGCATCTGCAACGAGGCGTCCGAGGTCGTCGAGGACGGCGTCAACGTCCTGATCCTGTCCGACCGCCTGGTCGGTCGCGGCCGCGCCGCCATCCCGTCGCTGCTGGCGACCGCGGCCGTCCATCACCACCTGGTGCGCGAGGGCACGCGCCTCAAGACCGGCCTGGTGATCGAGTCCGGCGAGCCGCGCGAGGTCCACCACTTCTGCACGCTGATCGGCTACGGCGCGTCGGCCGTGGCGCCGTACCTGATGTTCGAGTCGGTCGCCGACCTCGCGCGCAGTGGTCGGATCCCGGGGATCGAGGACGAGGAGGAGGCCGAGAAGCGCGTCGTCAAGGCGCTCGGCAAGGGCCTGCTCAAGACGATCTCGAAGATGGGGATCTCGACCATCCAGTCCTACTGCGGCGCCCAGATCTTCGAGGCCGTCGGCCTCGATGCCGAGCTCGTGCAGCGGATCTTCACCGGGACCGCATCGCGCGTCGGCGGCATCGGTCTCGAGGTGCTGGCTGCGGAGGCGCTGGAGCGCCACGACCGCGGGTTCCCGACGCCGCGCTCGCTGCCGCCCGCGCCGACCGGCGACGCCGACGCGCCGCCGGAGGACGTGCTGCCGGTCGGCGGCAACTACCAGTGGCGCCGCGACGGCGAGCGCCGCCAGTGGGACCCGAAGGCGATCGCGCTGCTGCAGGACGCCGCGCGCAGCGGCTCCTGGGACTCCTACGAGGCGTTCGCCCAGCACATGAACGAGGACGCCGCGGCCAAGTCTTCGCTGCGCGGGCTGATGCAGTTCCGCTACCCGGACGGCGGCGGGATCGAGCTCGACGAGGTCGAGCCGGCGGCCGAGATCGTCAGGCGCTTCGCCACCGGCGCGATGTCGCTCGGCTCGCTGTCGCGCGAGGCGCACGAGACGCTGGCGATCGCCATGAACCGGATCGGCGGCAAGTCGAACTCCGGCGAGGGCGGGGAGGACCCGGTCCGCTACCAGCGCGGGGCCAACGGGGACTACCGGCGCTCGGCGATCCACCAGATCGCGTCCGGCCGCTTCGGGGTCAACATCCACTACCTCGTCAACGCCGACGAGCTGCAGATCAAGATGGCCCAGGGCGCCAAGCCCGGCGAGGGCGGCCAGCTGCCGGGCAACAAGGTCGACAAGTACATCGGGTCGATCCGCTTCACCACCCCGGGCGTGACGCTGATCTCGCCACCGCCGCACCACGACATCTACTCGATCGAGGACCTCAAGCAGCTCATCCACGACCTCCGCTGCGCGAACCCCTCCGCGCGCGTGAGCGTCAAGCTCGTGGCCGAGGTCGGGGTCGGGACCGTGGCCGCCGGCGTCGCCAAGGCGGGCGCCGACCACATCCTGATCTCCGGCCACGACGGCGGCACCGGGGCGTCGCCGCAGTCCTCGATCCAGTCGGCCGGCGTGCCGTGGGAGATCGGGCTGTCGGAGACCCAGCAGACGCTGGTGCTCAACGACCTGCGCTCGCGCGTCTGGGTCCAGTGCGACGGCCAGATGAAGACCGGTCGCGACGTCGCGATCGCCGCGCTGCTCGGCGCCGACGAGGTCGGCTTCTCGACCGCGCCGCTGATCGCCGAGGGCTGCGTGATGATGCGCGTCTGCCACCTCAACACCTGCCCGGTGGGCGTGGCCACGCAGGACCCGGAGCTGCGCAAGCGCTTCCGCGGGACGCCGGAGCACGTCGTCAACTACTTCTTCTTCGTCGCCGAGGAGCTGCGCCGGATCATGGCGCGGCTCGGCATCCGGACCTACGACGAGCTGGTCGGCCGCGTCGACCTGCTCGAGACCCGGCCGGCGGTCGAGCACTGGAAGGGCCGCCGGGTCGACCTCTCCGAGATCCTCAGGCAGCTCGATCTCCCGGACGGGACGCCGCTGTCGCGCACGATGCCGCAGCCGTCGCCGCTCGTCGGCGCGCTCGACTACGAGCTGATCGCGCACTGCAAGAAGGGCATCGACGACCGCGTGCCGGTCAGCGGCTCGTTCAACGTCCGCAACGTCAACCGGACGGTCGGCGGCATCTTCTCGCACGTCGTGACCAAGATCTGGGGCGCGGACGGCCTGCCGGAGGGCACGGTCAAGCTCGAGTTCCGCGGCTCGGCCGGGCAGTCCTTCGGCGCCTGGCTGGCGCCGGGCATCGAGCTGACGCTGATCGGCGATGCCAACGACTACGCGGGCAAGGGCCTGTCGGGCGGCGTCGTGTGCGTGCGGCCGTCCGAGGAGGCGACGTTCGCCGCCGAGGACAACGTGATCGTCGGCAACACCGTGCTGTATGGCGCGACGGCCGGCCGGGCGTTCTTCCGCGGTCTCGCGGGCGAGCGCTTCGCGGTCCGCAACTCGGGCGCCGACACGGTCGTCGAGGGGATCGGCGACCACGGCTGCGAGTACATGACCGGCGGCAACGTCGTCGTGCTCGGCCGCACCGGCCGCAACTTCGGCGCCGGGATGTCCGGCGGCGTCGCCTATGTGCTCGACGTCGACGGGCGCTTCGAGCGCCGCTGCAACTTCGAGCTGGTCGGCTTCGACGAGATGGACGCGCAGGACGAGCGCGCGCTGTTCGAGCTCGTCTGCGAGCACCGCGACCGGACGGGCTCGGCCGTCGCCGCCGAGCTGCTCGCGGACTGGCCGAACGCGCTCGGGCGCTTCGTGAAGGTCATGCCGCACGACTACAAGCGCGCCATGCAGGAGCTGGCCGAAGACGCCGAAGTCGCACCGGCAGCCGTTTGAACCTCTTTCGAACCTGCGGTTTAAAACCTGGGGTCCCACCCCTGTAGCGACGGGGGTGCCGCCTCGCCATCCTGCCCCGTGGATGACGGGGTCGCGGATCGGTGAACTCTCGCGGAGAGAGCTCTGTGTGCTGGCGTTGATGGCCGACGGGCTGTCGAACGCGTCGATTCAGGACGAGCTGTTCCTGTCGGCAAAGACGGTGGAGACCCACGTGCGGAGCATCTACTCCAAGCTCGGGCTCACCCAGGGAGACGGACAGCACCGGCGGGTCGCGGCGGTGCTGCTCTACCTCGAGTACCGGCCCGTGCTGCGCAGCGCCGCCTGACCGTCTCGGCGTTCTGACAACGCCCGGTTCGCCGCCGACGGGCCCCGGGTAGCGCCCGCCCCGCAAACGTCACGGGGAGCCGGGACCATGGGTGAGGCACAGCGTACGGGCGAGCTGCGGAAGGGTCTCCGTCAGCGCCACATGACGATGATCTCCCTCGGAGGTGTCATCGGGGCCGGGTTGTTCGTCGGCTCCGGGGCGGTCCTCAACCAGACCGGGCCCGCCTCGATCGTCTCCTATGCGGCCGCCGGGCTGCTGGTCGTGCTCGTGATGCGGATGCTCGGCGAGATGGCGGTCGCCCAGCCCGCGCAGGGATCGTTCATGGAGTACACGCGGCGGGCGCTCGGCGACCGCGGCGGCTTCGCGGTCGGCTGGCTGTACTGGTACTTCTGGGCGATCGTGCTGGCCGTCGAGGCGGTCGCCGGCGCGCAGATCATCCAGGGCTGGCTGCCGGGCGTGCCGATGTGGGTGATCGCGTTCGTGCTGATGACCGTGCTGACCGCCTCGAACCTCGTGTCCGTGCGCAACTTCGGCGAGTTCGAGTTCTGGTTCGCCTCGATCAAGGTCGCGGCGATCATCGTCTTCATCGCGATCGGCGTCGGCTACCTGCTCGGCGTCGGCGGCGACTCGCCGGGGCTGTCGAACCTCACCGCTCACGGGGGCTTCGCGCCCAAGGGCGGCGTGACCGTGCTGTCGGGCATCGTCGTGGTGATCTTCGCGTTCGTCGGTGCGGAGATCGTGACGATCGCGGCGGCCGAGTCCGACCGGCCCGAGAAGGCGGTGGCGAGGGCGACCAATGCCGTCGTCTGGCGCGTGCTGGTGTTCTACGTGCTGAGCGTGTTCCTGGTGGTCGCGATCCTGCCGTGGAACAACAGCAAGCTCGGCGCCTCCCCGTTTGCCGCCGCGCTCGGCCAGGTCGGCATCCCAGGAGCCAAGGACATCATGGACGCGATCGTCGTCACGGCCGTGCTGTCGTGCCTGAACTCCGGCATCTACACCGGCTCGCGGATGCTGTTCGCGCTCTCGCGCCGCGGCTACGCGCCGGACGCGCTGGTGGAGACCAACAGCCGCGGCGTGCCGGTGAAGGCGATCCTGCTGACGGTGTCGATCGGCTTCCTGTCGGTGATCGCCGCCGCGCTGTGGCCGGAGTCGGTGTTCGTGTGGCTCGTGAACTCGTCCGGCGCCGTGGCGCTGTTCTGCTACCTGCTGATCGCGATCAGCGAGCTGCGGCTGCGCCGCCGGCTGGAGCGCGAGGCGCCCGAGTCGCTGACGCTGAAGATGTGGTTCTACCCGTGGCTCACCTACGCGGCGATCGTGGCGATGGTGGCCGTGGTCGGGGCGATGGCGTTCGTGGCCGATGTGCGCGATCAGCTGTGGTGGAGCCTGGCGTCGCTCGCGATCGTGCTGGCGCTCGCCGAGCGCCACGTCCGGCACCGTCAGCGCAGCCGGGCCGCGATCCGCTCCACGCCGGCGACGAGGCGGTCGGCGTCGGCCTCGTCGTTGTAGTGGACGAACCCCGCGCGGACGGCGCCGTGCGGGGCGAGGCCGAGGAAGCGCTCGAGCTCGGCCGCGTAGTAGTTGCCGTGCCAGACCGCGACCCGCTCCTGCGCGAGCCGGGTCGCGACCTCGGCCGAGGTCAGCCCATCGACGGTGAACATCAGCGTCGGCGCGCGATCGGCGGCCCGGCCGATCAGGGTCACGCCGTCGATCGCCGCCAAACCGTCGCGGGCGCGGGCGAACAGCGCCTGCTCGTGCGCCTCGACCGCCTCCCAGCCGAGCGAGGCGACGTAGCGCGCGGCCGCCGCGACGCCGGCCAGCGCCTCGAACGGCAGCGTGCCGAGCTCGTAGCGGTCCGGGACCTCGTCGGGCGAGGGGTCCAGCTTGTCGGGCGCGTACGCCTCGAGCAGCTCGGGCCGCGCGACCTGGATGCCGACGTGCGGGCCGAACCACTTGTAGGCGCTGCAGGCCAGCACGTCACAGCCCAGCGCGGCGAGGTCGAGCCGGCGGTGCGGCGCGGCGTGGACGGCGTCGACGTACACGCGTGCGCCGGCGTCGTGCGCGGCGGCGACGATGCCGTCGAGGTCGGGGATCGTGCCGCAGGCATTCGACGCGGCCGTCACCGCGACCCAGCGGGTGTCGTCGGTGAGCACCGTGCGGACCGCGTCGGCGGACAGCTCGGTGGTCTCCGGATCCGGCTCGGCCCAGCGGACGGTCGCCCCTGCGCGCTCGGCGGCGATCACCCACGGGCGCACGTTGGCGTCGTGGTCCAGGCGCGTGACCACCACTTCGTCGCCAGGCCCGCAGTCGCGCAGCACCGTGCCGGCGAAGCGCATCGTCAGGGCGGTCATCGACGGGCCGAAGACGACCCCGCGCGGGTCGCCGCCGAACAGTGCCGCCACCTCGGCGCGAGCGTCGGTGATGACGGCGTCCGTGGCCGCGCCCGCGGCGAACAGGCCGCCGTGGTTGGCGTTCGCGCCCGAGCGCATGAACGAGGCGATCGCCTCGATCGCGTCGTCGACCGGTTGCGTGCCGGCCGGGCCGTCGAGGCGGGCCCAGCCGTCCGCGAGGCCCGGGAAGCGCGCGCGGTTCAAAGCGCGTCCACCGCGGCCTGCAGCAGCGCGCGGTCGCGGTCGTAGCTGAGCAGCTCGAGCGCCTCGTCCGCGGGCAGCCACCGCAGCTCGTCGACCTCGTCGTTGGGGGTGAACGGCAGCCCGGCGTCGGGCGCCTGCATCAGCCAGTAGCGCACGAGCTTCGGGCGGTCCTTGTTGTCGCGGTAGCGGGTCGGTGGCAGCTCGGCGCCGAGCGTGCCCGTGACCCCGATCTCCTCCGACACCTCGCGCACGGCGGCGTGCTCGAAGTCCTCCCCGGCGTCCAGCTTGCCCTTGGGCAGCGACCAGTCGTCGTAGCGCGGGCGGTGGATGACCGCCCACTCGCGGCCGGCCGCCCCGGGGCGGTACACGGCGGCGCCGGCGGCATGGACCTGGGGCTCGTCCGTCATGCGCCGGATCCTCGCAGCTTGGCGGTTTCCGGTGCCCGCCGGTAGGGTCGCTCCATGGGGGCCCGGATGGCCATCCGCCTGCTCGGCGGCTTCGGCGCCGACGTGGGCGGCACACCGGTGCCGGACTCCGCCTGGCGGCTGCGCAAGGCGCGCGCGGTCGTGAAGGTGCTCGCCCTGCGCCCCGAGCACGGCGTGCACCCCGAGCGCCTGCAGGAGCTGCTGTGGCCGGAGCGCGATCCCGCGTCGGCGGGCAACAACCTCCGCCAGGCGCTCTACCAGGCGCGCCGGGCGCTCGCCGCCGCCGGCGCGGACGGCGCGGCGGCGCTGGCGATGCGCGGCGACCTGCTCGCGCTGCACCCGGATGCGGAGGTCGACGTCGCCGCCTTCGAGCTGGCCGCCGCACGCGCCGAGCACAGCGGGACCGTCGCCGACCTCGAGGCGGCCGTCGCGGCCTACGCGGGCGAGCTGCTGCCCGAGGATCCCTACGAGCCGTGGGCGGTCGAGCCCCGCCGCGCGCTGGCGGACCGTCATGTGCGCCTGCTGGAGGCGCTGGCCGCCGCCCGTGAGCAGGCGGACGGCCCGGCCGCGGCGATCGAGCCGCTGCGCCGCGTGATCGCGGCGGAGCCGCTGCACGAGCCGGCGCACCGGGCGCTGATGCGGACCCTGACCGCGGCCGGGCGGCGCGCGCAGGCGCTGGAGCACTACGGACACCTGCGCGAGCTGCTCGGCCGCGCGACCGCCGCCGACCCGGAGCCGGAGACGCGCGCGCTGTACCGCGAGCTGCTCGCCGGCCAGGAGCCCGCCGCCCCGGCGCCCGCCGGACCGCCGCCTGCGGCTGCCGCCGCCCGACTGCCCTGGCAGGGCACGAGCTTCGTCGGCCGCGAGCGCGAGCTGGCCGAGCTGGACCGGACGCTTGCCGGCGCCCGGCTCGTGACCCTGACCGGACCCGGCGGCGCCGGCAAGACCCGGCTCGCGCTGGAGGCGGCCCGCCGCCGCGAGCCCCACCACGCCGACGGCGCGTGGGCCGTCGAGCTGGCCCCCCTCGGCGACGGGGAGCTGGTCGCCCAGACCGTGGCGGCGGCCCTCGGGCTCGAGCTGCGGGTGGGCGACGCCGGCCCGCCGGCGCTCGTCCGCCACCTGGCCGGGTCGGACCTGCTGGTGGTGCTCGACAACTGCGAGCACCTCGCTCCGGCGGTCGGCGAGCTCACCGCCACGCTGCTCGCCGGCTGCCCGGGGATCCGGGTCCTGGCCACCAGCCGCGCGCCGCTGCGGGTGCCCGGGGAGGTCGACTGGCGCGTGCCGTCGCTGGGGCTCGCCGACCCGACGGCGCCGGGCGACCTCGCGACGCTTGCCGCCACCGATTCCGTGCGGCTGTTCTGCGAGCGCGCGTCGGCGGCGAACGCCCGCTTCGCGCTCGGCGAGGCGAACGCCCGCGCGGTCGCGGAGGTCTGCTGGCGCGTGGACGGCCTGCCGCTGGCGATCGAGCTCGCCGCCGCGCGCGTGGCGGCGCTGTCGCCCGCGCAGGTCGCCGAGCGGCTCGGCGATGCGCTGCGCGTGCTGCGCGGTGCCCGGACCAGCGGGCTCACGCGCCAGCAGACGCTGGAGGCCACGATCGACTGGAGCCACGAGCTGCTCACCGAGCCGGAACGGCGGCTGTTCCGCCGGCTGTCCGTGTTCGCCGGCGGCTTCGACCTCGAGGCGGCCGAGGCGGTCGCCGACGCCGACGTGCCCGAGCTCGCCTCGCTGGTCGACCAGTCACTGGTGATCGTCGAGGACGAGGACGGTGGCGACGCCTACCGCTACCGGCTGCTCGAGCCGATCCGCCAGTACGCCGCGGCCCGGCTCGCGGCGGCGCGCGAGGGGGCCGGCTTCGCCGAGCGCCATGCCCGCCGCTACGCCGCGCTGGCGGCCGCGCCCGGCGGCCGCGTCGACGACCTCGACCCCGGACGGGTCGACCAGTTGGAGCGCGACCACGACAACCTGCGCGCCGGGCTCGCGTGGACGCTGCAGCACGACCCCGCAGCGGCGCCGGGGTTCGCCGCCGGCGTCGCCGGCCTGTGGCTGCTGCGCCTGCACCTGAGCGAGGGATCGCGCTGGCTCGAGCTGGCCCTGGAGGCGGCGGCCGAGCCGGACCTCGACCGGGCGGCGGCGCTGCACGCGCGGCAGGCGATCGAGCGCCGCCGACCGCGTGACTATGACGTCGCCGACCGGATGTGCGCCGAGCGCGCCGGCGTGCACCGCGCCCTCGGCGACCGCCGTGGGGAGGCGCTGTCCGTGCTCGACCACGCCGACGGCACGATGACCCGCGGGCACTTCGACCGCGCGGCCGAGCTGGCCGAGCGCGCGACGGCGCTCGCGGCCGCCGACGGCGACCCGGCCCTGCGCGCGGCGGCGGGCGAGCGGACGGGTCTCGTGCACGCCGGGCGTCACGACCTCGACGCGGCGCTCGAGCACTTCGACGCGACGCTGGCGCAGCTGACCGCGGCCGCGAGCTCCCCGTCGCCCTGCTCGGCCGTCTTCTCGATGGGCGGCCTCGTGCCCGTCGTGCTCACCCCGGAGCACCGGCCGGTGTTCGGGCTCGAGGAGACCGCGATGCACTTCCGGCGCGTCCCGCCCGCGCTCAGCCGCGCGTTCGTGCTCGGCCACATCGCCCACGTGCATCGGATCGCCGGCCGCCACGACGACGCGCGGGCCGCGCTCGACCGGGCGCTGCCGATCGTGCGCGCCCACGGCGACGAGCTCGGCGAGGGGATGGTGCTGCTGCAGCGCGGCAACCTCGAGCGCGACGCGGGCGACCTCGAGGCGGCCGCCGATCACCTCAGCCGCGGCCTCGCGCTGCGCCGCCGCCTGCGCGACGCCCGCGGGGTCATCGTCGGGCTCAACGGCCTCGGCATCGTCGCCGGCCGGGCAGGCGACCGGGAGCGGGCGGAGGGCATCCTCGCCGAGCCGCGCCGGCTGGCCGAGGCGCGCGTCGATGGCCCCGGGCAGTCGGGCTGCTGCGTCGCGATGGCCGAC
The DNA here is from genome assembly GCA_034664525.1 of Solirubrobacteraceae bacterium. Classification (GTDB taxonomy): domain Bacteria; phylum Actinomycetota; class Thermoleophilia; order Solirubrobacterales; family Solirubrobacteraceae; genus DATLGB01. The sequence continues at coordinate 3,371 of JAXDHL010000406.1, read as the reverse complement.
GTCGCACGCTGCGCCGGCGACCACGCCGCGGCGCGCGACTGGCTCGTGGAGGCGCTCGAGCGCTTCTCCGAGCCGACCGGCCTGCCCGGCCACGCCAGCTGGCTGCACGTCATGGCCGCCCACGAGGCCCTGGCGCTGGATGACGGGGCCGCGCTGCGGCACCACCTCGGCCGGGCGCGCGCCGCCTTCACGGTCACGGGCGACCGGCTCGGCCCGCGCTGCTGCGACGCGCTGCAACGGCTTGCCGGCGATGCTAACGGCGTGCTCACAGCCTGCTGACGCGGCCGGGGTGGACTGCGCCCCATGAGCACCGTACCGACCACCTCCGGCGTCCTCGGCGACGCCACCGTCGAGGATCTCGCCCAGGCGCTGCGCGGCGAGCTCGTCCGCCCGGCGGACCCCGGCTACGACGACGCCCGCGCGCTGTGGAACGGCACGCACGACGGCCGTCCCGCCCTGATCGCCCGCTGCGCGGGCACGGCCGACGTGATCCAGGCGATGCGCTTCGCCCGCAGCCAGGACCTCCTCGTCGCCGTCCGCGGCGGCGGTCACAGCATCCCCGGCTTCTCCACGTGCGACGGCGGCATGGTGATCGACCTGTCGCCGATGCGCGGCGTGCGGGTGGATCCCGCGGCCCGCCGTGTCGTCGCCCAGGGCGGCTGCGTCTGGCGCGACGTCGACCTCGAGACCCAGGCCTTCGGCCTCGCCACCACGGGTGGCCTCGTCTCCACCACGGGCATCGGCGGCTACACGCTCGGCGGCGGCATCGGCTGGCTGATGCGCAAGCACGGGCTGGCGTGCGACAACCTCGTCGCCGCCGACGTCGTCACCACCGACGGCCGGCTCGTGCACGCGTCCGCCGACGAGCACCCGGACCTGTTCTGGGCGCTGCGCGGCGGCGGCGGGAACTTCGGGATCGTCACCGAGTTCGAGTTCGCGCTGCACCCTGTCGGGCCCACGGTGATCGCCGGCGCGGCCTTCTTCGCGGCCGAGGACGCGGGCCGCGTGGCGCGCGGATGGCGCGACTGGCTGCCGTCCTGCCCGGACGAGCTGACGACGATGCTCGGGCTGGCCACCGCCCCGCCGGCGCCGTTCCTGCCGCCGAGCGTGCACGGCAAGCGGGTCGCGCTCGTACTGGCGATGCACTGCGGCAGCATCGAGGACGGACAGCGGGCCGTCGAGCCGCTGCGGACGCTCGCCGAGCCGGTCGCCGACCTGCTCGGGGCGATGCCCTACGCGGCGATGAACTCGCTCGTCGACGCGCTGCACCCGCCCGGAGACGGCAACTACTTCAAGTCGCACCACCTGACCGAGCTGCCCGACGACGCCGTCGAGATCCTGCTCGCCGGCCACACCGACGTGACCTCGCCGATGTCGGAGATCCACGTGCACGACCTGCGCGGGGCCGTCGCCCGGCCGCCCGGCGGGGAGACCGCGTTCCCGCGCCGCGACGCGCCGATGGTGCTCAACGTGATCGGCAAATGGCCCGGGCGCGGGCCCGGTGACGCGCACGTCGAGTGGGCGCGCAACCTCGTCGCCGCGATGGAGCCCTACGGCACGGGCGCCGCGTACGTGAACTACCTCGGCGACGAGGAGGGGCCCGACCGGCTGCAGGAGGCCTACGGCGCCGACACCTACGCCCGGCTGGTGCGCGCCAAGGACGCGTGGGACCCGGACAACGTGCTGCGGCGCAACCAGAACATCGCACCGTCACCGCGCTGACGACGGCTCGGGGCGGGGGCGTCGAGGGAACTTGACGCCCCCGTCATCTTTGTTAGGGTGAGGCGGTGAGCGTCGACGTCCCGTCCGGCAAGCGCGAGCAGACCAAGCAGGCCAACCGGGCCGCGATCCTCGCCGCCGGTCGCGCGGTCTTCGGCGAGACCGGCTACGGCGCAGCGTCGGTGCGCGACATCATCCGCCGCACCGAGCTGGCTGCGGGCACGTTCTACAACTACTTCCCCGACAAGGAGTCGATCTTCCGCGCACTGATCGACGAGGTCGGCGACGAGGCGCGCCGCCGCGTCCAGGCCGCTCGCCGCCAGGCGCCCACCCCGCGGGCGTTCGTCGAGGACGGCTACCGGGCGTACTTCGAGTTCATCGTCGAGGACCCGGACAACCACGCGTTCCTGGCCCGCAACGCCGGCACGATCCGGGCGATGTTCGACGACGGGCCGGTCCCGCTCGGGACCGCGGAGCTGGCCGAGGATCTGCGGCTGGCGATCGAGGCGGGGCAGATCCCGGCGGTCGACCTCGAGTACACCGCGCACGTGATGATGGCGGTGGGGATCGAGCTCGGGCTGCGGCTGATGGAGCGCGATCCGCCGGACGTCGAGGGCGCCACGCGCTTCGCCACGGACCTGTTCATGGGCGGGCTCAGCCAGGCCGGGAGCTGATCCTCAGCCCGCGCAGGGCGGCGCTGCCGCCGGGAAGAGCTCAAGCGACAAGCGCCCACGCGCCACCCGCCCGAGGCGATGGCGGGTCACGGGCGTCATAGCCCCTTCGAGCCGCCAATACCCCCGTCCCGGCGTCGATCCGGGCACGACAGCGGCAGGCCGGCCGGCTAGGGCGTCGGCGTCGGGGCGGCGGGGACGGTCGGGGCCGTCGTCGCCCCCGGCGCCGGTGAGGCGGTGGCGGCCACGGTCGGCGTTGCCGTGGCGGTCGCCGTGACGGTGGGGGTCGCGCCCGGCGTGGGGGACGACTGCGCGGTGGCGGTCGGGGTGGCCTTCGCCGACTCGGACTTCTTCGACGTGTGGCGTGGCTTCGCGGGCGTGCCGCCGAACAGCGTGGTGCGATGGCTGCCGCCGCCGCCGATCGAGGAGCCGGCCACCAGCTCCGGCAGCGTGAACACGGCCACCACGATCCCGAAGGCGAGCAGGCCGGTGAGGAGGGCGATCCGGACCCGCGTGCGGTTGAACCGCGAGCCGCGGTCCGACCCGTACACGGTGACCGGCGTCAGATCCTCGGCCTCACGAGTGAAGCTCGCGGGGATCGGCCGCTCCGGCCCCGCGTCGAGCCGGTCGGCGACGTCCCCGGGGATGTCGACGTCGGCGACGCGTCCGCCGCGGACCAGGCGCACGGTCTTCACGCGCTTTGCCGGGCGGGCGATGCCCTCCTTGACCAGGGCGACGATGACCGGGCTCAGCGCGGCGGTCGCGAGCGTGCCGCCCGCCCACACCTGCGAGGTCACGAACGCGGCCACGGCGCTCGCCGCCGCCGCGATCGCGAGCGTGCTCATGCTGAGGTCGCTGCCGGCAGCGGTCGGCGGCCGCCCCGGCTGGTCATGCCGGGCGTGCGGGGTCGTCTTCGTGGAAGGGTGAGCGTCCATCGAATGCCAAGGAGGGGACTGAGGAACCGGCGCCCGCCGTCAGCGG
>JAXDHL010000405.1:0-4467 GCA_034664525.1 Solirubrobacteraceae bacterium | reverse complement strand
TGCCCGTCGGCCCAGGCGATGCGAGCCTCGCCGGCGGGGGCGAGGCTCGCGTCGGCCGCCAAGGCCCTGCTCCTCTAGTAGCGGTAGTGGTCGGGCTTGTACGGTCCCTCGACCGGCACGCCGATGTAGGCGGCCTGCTCCGGGCGCAGCTCGGTGAGCTTCACGCCGAGCGCGTCGAGGTGGAGCCGGGCGACCTTCTCGTCGAGGTGCTTCGGCAGCACGTAGACCTGCTTGTCGTACTCGTCGTTCTTCGTGAACAGCTCGATCTGGGCGATCGTCTGGTTCGTGAACGAGTTCGACATCACGAAGGACGGGTGGCCTGTCGCGTTGCCGAGGTTCAGCAGCCGGCCCTCGGACAGCAGGATGATCGAGTGGCCGTCCGGGAACCGCCACTCGTCGACCTGGGGCTTGATGTTGATGCGCTCGATGCCGTCGTAGCGCTCGAGGCCGGCGACGTCGATCTCGTTGTCGAAGTGGCCGATGTTGCCGACGATCGCCTGGTGCTTCATGCGGGCCATGTCGTCGATCGTGATGATGTCCTTGTTGCCCGTCGTCGTGATGAACACGTCGGCGGTCTCGACCACGTCCTCGAGGCGCAGCACCGGGTAGCCCTGCATCGAGGCCTGGAGCGCGCAGATCGGGTCGATCTCGGTCACGATCACCTTCGCGCCCTGGGCGCGCAGCGACTCGGCCGAGCCCTTGCCGACGTCGCCGAAGCCGCAGACGACGGCGGTCTTGCCGGCGAGCATGACGTCGACGGCGCGGTTGATGCCGTCCACCAGCGAGTGGCGGCAGCCGTAGAGGTTGTCGAACTTCGACTTCGTGACCGAGTCGTTGACGTTGATCGCCGGGAACAGCAGCTTGCCGTCGCGGGCGAACTCGTACAGGCGGTGCACGCCGGTCGTGGTCTCCTCGGTGACGCCCTTGATGTCGGCGGCGATCCGGGTCCACTTCTGGTTGTCGGCCTCCAGCGAGCGCTGCAGCGTCGACAGGATGATCTGGAACTCGTGGCTGTCGGCCGAGGCGGGGTCCGGCACGGCGCCGGCGGCCTCGAACTCGACGCCCTTGTGGACGAGCAGCGTGGCGTCGCCGCCGTCGTCGAGGATCATGTTCGGGCCGGCGTTCGCGCTGTCGGTCCAGTCGAGCATCTGCTCGGTGCACCACCAGTACTCCTCGAGCGTCTCGCCCTTCCAGGCGAACACCGGCACGCCCTGCGGCTCCTCCGGGGTCCCGTGCTTGCCGACGACGACCGCGGCGGCCGCGTGGTCCTGGGTCGAGAAGATGTTGCACGAGCACCAGCGGACCTCGGCGCCGAGCTCGACCAGCGTCTCGATCAGCACCGCGGTCTGGATCGTCATGTGCAGCGAGCCGGAGATCCGAGCGCCCTTGAGCGGCTGGACGGCGGCGAACTCGCGACGGGTCGACATCAGGCCGGGCATCTCGTGCTCGGCAAGACGGATCTCCTTGCGACCGTACTCGGCCAGGCCCAGGTCGGCGACCTTGTAGTCGCCCTCGGTCAGGATCTTCGGCGTGGTGGTTGTCATGCGATCTCCGCGGTCTGGGTGGTGTGACGGGCTGCGGCGGCCAGCAGCCGCTGATGCTTCTCCTGCTCCCAGCGCAGCCAGTCGGCGGCAGGGACGTCGTCGGGACGCTCGGCCTCGGCCTCGAACCAGGCGTCGGCGTCGGACCGCAGCGCCCCGTCCTCCCGCAGGCGCAGGGCGAAGGCGATGTCCGAGAGGCCGATCTCGTGGCGCTCGAGCAGCTCGCGCAGGGTGCGCAGCCGCTGGAGCTCGGCAGGCCCGTAGAGGCGGTAGCCGGCGTGCGAGCGCTGCGGGCCGATCAGCCCGACGCGCTCGATGTAGCGCAGCATGCGCGGCGACCAGCCGGTGGTCTCCGCCGCCTCGTTGATGGTCAGTGCGTCCATCCGGTGCGATGAGGCTAGCAAACCTTGACACGCCTGTGTCAACGTTTGGGCGATGTAGCTTCCTGCCCGTGAGCAGCGGAGCGGATGTCATCGTCGCAGCCCTCGAGGACGCCGGCGTCGAGGTCTGCTTCGGCCTCCCCGGCGTCCACAACCTCGCGCTCTGGGAGGCGCTGCGGGAGTCGTCGATCCGGCTCGTCGGCGTGCGCCACGAGCAGGCCGCCGGCTACGCGGCCGACGGCTACGCGCGGGCGACCGGGCGGCTCGGGGTCGCGCTGACGACGACGGGGCCGGGCGCGGCCAACACGCTCGCCGCGGTCGGCGAGGCGTGGGCCTCGCGCTCGCCGGTGCTCGTGATCGCGACGGACATCCCGACCACGCTGCGCCGCGACGGCGTCTACCGCGGCGTGCTGCACGAGACCGACGGCCAGGCGGCGATGTTCGCGCCGGTCGTGAAGGCTTCGTTGAGCGGGCCGGAGGCGATCGAGCAGGCGATCGCGGCCGCGCTGGCGGTCCCGGCGCGGCCGGTCTACCTCGAGGTGGCGACCGACCTGCTGCGCGCCCCGGCCGGCGATCCGGCCCCCGCGGAGGTGCGTCCCGCCGTCACCGCCCGGGGCGGGTCCGTCGGCGGCGAGCGCCCCCTGCTGTGGGTCGGCGGCGGTGCGCGCGACCAGGCCGTCGAGGTCGTCGCGCTCGCCGAGCGCCTCGGCGCGCCGGTGCTCGAGACCTACGGCGGCCGCGGCATCGTGCCGGCCGGGCACCCGCTGCGGGTCGGCTTCCCGCCCCACGTGCCGGCCGCCGGCGCGCTGTGGGACCAGGCCGACGTGGTGATCTCGATCGGGTCCGACCTCGACGGCATGAACACCCAGAACTGGGCGCTGCCGCAGCCGCCGCGGCTGCTCGCCATCAACGTCGATCCGGACGATGCCGGCAAGAACTACCGGGTCGACGCGCACGTCGGCTTCGACGTCGAGGGCGACGGCGACCCCTGGATCGACCTGCACCAGGTGCGGGCGCAGGCCTGCGACGGCCTCGACGAGCGGGCGCTGCACTTCCTCGACGCGCTGTCGTTCGGCCTCCCCCACGACGTCGTGCTCGTGTGCGACATGTGCATCCCGGGCTACTGGGCCGGCGGCTTCCACCCGTTCGGCGAGCCGCGCCGGCTGCTGTACCCGGTCGGCTGGGGCACCCTGGGCTTCGCGTTCCCGGCCGCGCTCGGCGCCGCGCTGGCGCAGCGCGGTCCGGCGGTCGCCCTGTGTGGCGACGGCGGCTTTTTGTTCGCCGCCGGCGAGCTCGCCACCGTCGCGCAGGAGCAGCTGCCGCTCACGACCGTGATCGTCGACGACGGTGGCTACGGGATGCTGCGCTTCGACCAGGACCAGGCCGGCGCGCGGCGCTTCGGCGTCGACCTGCGCACGCCGGACTTCGAGGCCGTCGCGCGGGCGTTCGGGCTGCAGGCGGAAACCGTCGACGACCTCGGTGACGCGTTCGGCGAGGCGCTGGCCCGCCACGTCGCGGACCCGGAGCCGAGCGTGCTGGTGGCCCGCGCGGAGGCGCTGGTGCCTCCGCCGACGACGTCACCCCGGTGGTATCGCCGCCGCTAGTCAGGACACGGTGAACGTGCGGCGCCCGATCAGCGCGCCGTAGCGGCGGGCTGCGGGGGCGCCCTTGCCCGGCCAGACGTACCACGTGTAGGTCCCGCGGCGCAGCTTCTGCGGGCGATATCGCGCGTTGTGCGGCCAGCGCGTGAGCACCTTGCGGCCACGGTGGAAGAGCTGGACGTTGTAGTAGCGCGCCCCGCGCACCGGGGTCCAGGTCAGCTGCGGGCGCGCGCCCGTGCGCGCCCTGCGCGCGGGCGAGAGCAGCCTGCGGGCCGGCCGGGCGGTGATATCAGCGCTGCCGGCATTGCCGGCGGCGTCGGTTTCGGTCACGCGGTAGGCGTAGCGCCGGCCGTTGGCGACCTTGCGGTCCCTGAAGGCGCCGCCGGCGCCGGCGCCGGCGAACACGGTCGTCCCGTCGCGCGTGACGGTCACGCGCACCGCGTCGGCGGACGCCGTCCAGCGCAGGCGCACCTCGCGGTCCCCGGTCGCGCGGGTGACAGCGACCGCCGGCGGCGTCGCGTCGAACTGCAGCGGCAGCGTGAACGGCGCGGCGGTGTTGCCGGCCACGTCGGTGCAGGTGCCGCTGACCGCGGCGGCCGCGCTGTCGGGGCCGCTGTAGGTGGTGTCCGTGCAGCTCGCGAGGCCCGAGGTGGCGTCGCTGCCGCCGAAGCGGACCCCGACCGGGCTCGTATACCAGCCGGCGGCGTCTGGCGGACGGTCCGGGGCGCCGCCGGCCACCACGGGCGGGGTCTGGTCGACGCGGACCGTCACCGTCGTGTCCACCACCGCGGAGCCGTTGGTCGCCCGGCAGTGGTTGTCCGTGCCCGACGTGTCGGTCGAGTACGTGCGGTTGTCGCAGCCCTCGGTGTCGTAGGCGGACGGGACGGACCAGGTGAGGCGGACCGGCTCGCGATACCAGCCCGAGCAGTCCCCCGGTGCGGGGTC
>JAXDHL010000404.1:0-2991 GCA_034664525.1 Solirubrobacteraceae bacterium | reverse complement strand
CGCCTGTGCTTTCGCACCATCCCCCGCGTTGACTCGACCCAGGACGTTAGGCGCGCGAGGTCTGCTCCGCAACCGGGCGGTCCGTCGCGGCGCCCGATGCAAGCCCGCCTGCGGGCGCCGAACTAGTTGTTGGGCGGCTCTGAGCTGATGTCGGCCAGGGCGGACTCCTCGTCGAGCTCGACCGCGAGGTCACCGAGCGACACGATTCCGACGGGCCGGCCGTCCTGCACGACCGGGGCGCGGCGCACGTTGTGCTCGCGCATGAAGCGGGCGGCGTCCTGGACCGACTGGTCGGGGGTGAGCGCCTCGACGTTCTTGGTCGCCACCTCGCTCGCCGGGACCTCGCTCGGGTCGCGGCCGTCGGCGACGGCGCGCACGACGATGTCGCGGTCGGTGACGATGCCGGCGAGCTTGCCGCCGTCGGTGACCAGCACGGCCCCGGCATCGCCGTCGCGCATGTGGCGCGCAGCGTCCTGGAGCGTGTCGGACGGGCGGATGGTGCGGGGATCGTGCGTCATGACCTCATCGATCGTGCGGGCCATGGAGACCACCTTCCTCGGTCGTGGACGGGCTATCACCTCGGCGATACCCGGACGCGTGCGACGCATGCGCCCGCGTGCCCGCGGGCAGGTCCGCGGACATGGACGACGGCCCCGACGTCGGCATCGTGATCGCGACCCGGGACCGGCGCGAGGCTCTTCTGGCGACGCTGCGGCGGCTGGGCGGCGGCCGGCCGGTGGTGGTCGTCGACAACGGCTCGCGCGACGGCACGCCTGCCGCGGTGCGCGCGGCGTTCCCGGCGGTCACGGTGCTCGAGCCCGGCGAGAACCTCGGCGCGGCCGCCCGCACCGTCGGCGCGCGGGCGCTCGACACGCCGGTGGTCGCGTTCTGCGACGACGACTCGTGGTGGGCGCCGGGGGCGCTGGAGCACGCCGCCGGCGTGTTCGCCGCGCACCCGGGCCTCGGGCTGCTCGCCGCCCGGGTGCTCGTCGGCGACGACGAGCGCCTGGATCCCACCCGCGCGGTGATGGCTGCGAGCCCCCTGGCCGTCGACCGGCTGCCCGGGCCCGGCGTGCTCGGGTTCGTCGCCTGCGGGGCGGTCGTGCGCCGCGACGCGTTCCTGGCGGTCGGCGGCTTCGACGGGCGCTACGGGATCGGCGGCGAGGAGCGGCTCCTGGCGCTCGACCTGGCCGCGGCGGGGTGGGACCTCGCGTACGTGGCCGGCGTCGTCGCCCATCATCACCCCGGCCGTTGCGGCCCGCGGCCGGGCCGCGTGCGGCGCCAGCTGCGCAACGACCTGTGGTCGGCCTGGCTGCGGCGGCCGGCGCGGTCGGCGCTGCGGGAGACCGTCCGGCTCGTGGCGGACGCCGTGAAGCGGGGCCCGGTGACCGCCGCCGGCGGGGTCGCTGCGGCGCTGCGCGGGGCACGCTGGGTCGCCCGCGAGCGCGCCGTGGTGCCGCCGGCGGTGGAGCGCGCGCTGCGATCCATCGAGGCGGTGGGGTAGAACCGACCTGATGGCGAAGGCGACGACCGACCCGGACCCGATCGCGCGGCTCTACGGCCTCGACCTGGAGGACTTCGTCAGCGAGCGCGACGCGCTGGCCAAGCGGCTGCGCGCCGACGGCGACCGTGACGGCGCCGCGACGGTCAAGAAGCTCGCCAAGCCGACGCGCGCGGCGTGGGCCGTCAACCGGCTCGTCCGCGACCGGCCCGAGGAGGTCGAGGCGCTCGTCGCGGCGGGCGCGACGCTGGCCGGCGCGCAGGAGCAGCTGCTCGACGGCGCCGACGCGGGGGTGCTGCGCGGCGCGGCCGAGGCCGCCCGGGCGCTCGTCGACGCGCTCGCCGAGGCGGCACCGGTGGACGGCGCAGCGCGCGACAAGGTGCGGGCGACGCTGCACGCCGCGACGGTCGACGAGGACGTCCGCGACGAGGTGGCGGCGGGCCGGGTGACCAAGGAGCGCTCGGCCTCGGGCTTCGGCGGCCTGGAGGCGATGATCGCCGCGGGGCGGGTCGGCACGCCGTCGAAGCGCGGCGCCGAGACCACCAAGCGCGGCGCCACCGCGAAGGCCCGGACAACGGCCGCGGCGCCGGCACCCGCGCCGCCCCCCAAGCCCAAGGGTCCCGACGCGCGTGAGCTGCGCCGCCGGCGCGACGCGCTGCGCCGGGCCAAGGAGGCCGAGGCGACGGCCGAGGGATCGGTCGCGGGCGCCCGCCGCGCGCTCGAGCAGGTCGAGGCCACGTTGAGCGCCCGGCGCAAGGACCTGGAGAAGGCCCAGGACGCCCTCGCGGCCGCGCGCGACCGCCGCGAGCGCGTGGAGGCGGCCGCCGCGCCGGAGGAGTGAGGCCGCGGGAACTCTGGGTCGCCGGAGAGGTCCTGGCGACCTTGTGCCGCGACCTCAGGTTTGGAGCCCGCGCTCAGTGGCGCGGGCGTGCGGGCCGCGGCGCGGCCGCGGGCACGCCGAGGACCGTGGCAGCAGGCGCGACGTCGCCGGTCACGACGGCGTGCGCGCCCACCGCGGCGCCGGCGCCGACGGTGACGCCGCTGAGGATCGCGACGCCGGGCCCGACCCGGGCGCCGTCGCAGACGCGCACGGGCGACGTCGTCAGGCCCTGTTCGCGGACCGGGCGCTCGACGTCGTCGAAGCGATGGTCGAAGTCGGCGATGACGACCTCATCGGCCAGCAGGCAGCCCGCCCCGATGGTCACCCGCTCCTGCGCCGCGATGGCGCAGCGCTCGCCGAGCGTCGTCCCGGCGCCGAGCGCGACGACCGCGCCGGCGCCGGCGTGGACGCGGCAGCCGTCGCCCAGCGCGACGCCCGGTCCCAGCGTCACCCGGGCGCCGGGCGCCAGGTCGAACCGCACGTCCCGGCCGAGCACCACCGACCGCGCGTCGGTGGCGACCACGCCGCGGCGCGCGGCACGCCACACACGCACGCGATCACGCCACCCCGCCGAACGCGGCGGCGCAGCCGGCGGCGCCACGGCGGCGCG
>JAXDHL010000403.1:0-9983 GCA_034664525.1 Solirubrobacteraceae bacterium | reverse complement strand
CGACCCGCGCTCGACGACCTACGTCTCCAAGCCGCTGAAGTTCAACGACCCGACCTGGGGCCCGATCAAGGTCAAGACCTACGACGGCACCTACGGCGGCTCGATGAACCTCGTCAGGGCGACGCTGAAGTCCGACAACTCGGTCTACGAGCAGCTCGCGCTCGACCTCGGTCCGCAGGCGATCAAGCAGACGGCCTACGACATGGGCATCACGACCCACCTCGACGGCTACCCGGCCGAGGCGCTGGGCGGCCTGACGCTCGGCGTCTCGCCGCTCGAGATGGCCGACGCGTACGCCACGATCGCCTCCGGCGGCATCTACCACAAGCCGATCGCGATCACCAAGATCCGCAAGGCGGACGGCACGTGGCTCGAAGGGCAGAAGCTGCCGAAGAAGCTGCGCCCGAAGGCCGAGCGGCGCTTCCAGGACGGCGTCACCGCCGAGGCGACGAAGATCCTCGAGCAGAACGTCCAGGCCGGCACCGGCGTGGCGGCCCAGATCGGCTGCCCGGCGGCCGGCAAGACCGGGACGACCGACCAGCACTCCGACGGCTGGTTCGTGGGCTTCACCCCGAAGCTGGCGACCGCGGTATGGGTCGGCTATCCCAACTCGCAGGTGCACATGTACACGGAGTACCACGGCGGCCCGGTGGCCGGCGGCACCTTCCCGGCGGAGATCTGGGGCGACTACATGAAGCACGCCAAGGGCGGCTTCTGCGGCGAGTTCCCCAAGCCCGCGCACCCGATGACCTTTACGAAGTTCTACGGCAAGTACGCCGGCGGCGGGTCGAGCACCGGCTCCTCTTCCACCGACCCCTACTCGAGCGGCAACTACGGGACGACCGGCGGCACGACGACCACACCGGGCACCGTGACGACTCCCGCGCCGACCGCGCCGACAACGACCGGCAACGGCAACGGCAACGGCAACGGCAAGGGGAACAGCGGCGGCACCGGCGGCGCGGGCTTCGATCCGAACCTCTACGAGTCGCCGCCCCAGGGCAAGCCCGGCCACTGAGCGAGCTCGCGCTCATCGACGCGATCGCCGCCGCGCTGCAGCCGGCGCCCGGCTCGCGCGTCGCGCGCTGGCTCGGCGACGACTGCGCCGTCGTGGAGACCCGCGGCGCGGGCGCGGCGGTCACGTCGGTCGACGTGATGGTGGACGGCACGCACTTCCGGCTCGGGACGGCGTCCTGGGCCGTCGCCGGCTGGCGCTCGCTGGCCGGCGCGCTGAGCGACGTCGCGGCGATGGGCGCGGAGGCCGGTGAGGCCTACCTCGCGGTCGTCGTGCCGCCGGGCTCGAGCGCGGCGGACGTGGTCGCGCTGCACGAGGGCGCGCAGGCGCTGGCCGGCGAGTGCGGCGTGACGATCGCCGGCGGCGACCTCGCCGCCGGCCCGGCGCTGACCGTCGCGGTCACGGTCACGGGATGGGCGGCCGCGCCGGACGCCGTCGTCGGGCGCGACGGCGCCCGGGCGGGCGACCTCGTCGGCGTGACCGGCGCGCTCGGCGCGTCCGCGGCGGGCCTGGCGGTGCTCGACGGCCGGGCGCCGGCCGATCCCGCCGGCGCGCTGGCGGCGCGCCATCTGCGGCCGCGGCCGCGGCTGGTCGAAGGCCTCGGTCTCGCGCGCGCGGGCGCCCGCGCGATGATCGACCTGTCCGATGGTCTGGCCACCGACGCCCGCCACGTGGCGCGCGCCTCGGGCGTCCGGCTCGTCGTCGACGCGGCGCGCGTCCCGGTCGGCGCCGGCGTCGCGGAGGTCGCCGGCGCGCTCGGCATCAGCCCGCTGGAGCTCGCCGTGACCGGCGGCGAGGACTACGAGCTGCTGGTGTGCGTCCCGCCCGGTGCGCCCGCCGACGCGGCGGGCGAGGCCGCGGACATCACGTGGATCGGCACCGTCACGGACGGGCCGGCCGGCCTCGAGCTGGCCGGCGCCGGCGAGCTGGCCGCGTCATGGCGCGGCCACGACCATCGCCTCTAACCGTCGCTCGAGCGGTCCTCGGCAGCGACCGAGCGCGTGAGCCCGCCGCCCACGAGTAGTCGCTGCAGGATCGCCTCGGCGATCGCGTCCGGATCGATCTCGTAGCCGTCCTGGGTGATCTGCGCGTGAAGCCGCTCCACCTGCTGTGCCTTCCTTGGTTCCATCTGCTTCCTCGAGCTGCCGGCGCTGCTGGTCCCCTCTCGGGGGAGGCTGGGTACGGCACTGGCGATGGAATGGAGGCTCTTTCCCCTGCCTCCGCGCCCGAACCGGCGACCCGTGTCCTGGTATCGGTTGGCGACGATGCTCACGTGACCAACATCGTCGTACCTCAGCATCCGGTTGATCGGGTCCTCACCTGGTTTACGGTGCGGCGCGGATGGGAAGGGCGGCTCAGCGCAGGCGGTCGGTCGGCTTCGCCGCGACCTCGCGGGCGAAGACGACGATCCGCTCGGCGGCGGAGTACAGCGGGTGACAGGCGGTGAGCACGAGCCGGTCGAAGGCGCGGCGGTCGACCACCCAGGTGGCGCTCGGCGCGACGATCCGCAGCCGCTCGACGCGGTAGGTGACCGTCGCGTAGGGCATCTCGACGATGATCCGGTCGCCGGCCTTCAGCCGGTCGACGTGACGGAACGGCGCGCCGTAGGTCGTCCGGTGGCCGGCGATGCCGACCGTGCCGGGCGCGCCCGGCATCGGCGTGGCCGGGTAGTGGCCGGGCCCCTTGCGCAGGTCCTCGGTGCCCGTGCCCTCGACGATCACCCGCTCGAGCCCGATGCGCGGGATCCGGATCCGCCCGACGGCATCGCCCGGGGTGGCGCGCCGGTTGTAGACGCGCGCGGCGAAGGCGATCCGGCGCGCGTCGTCGGGCAGCGCGGCCAGCAGGCGCTTCTCGGCCGGGGTGGCGATCACGTGCGAGAACGCGTGGTCGAGCCGGCCGTTCAGCCGCGACTGCTGGACCTTGGCGTACAGCGCCGACAGCGGCTCCTGCCAGGCGACGGTCAGCCCGGCGTCGGCCAGCAGGAGCAGTCCGGCGACGATCAGGATCGTCGAGAGCGTGTGCAGCGCCCGGCGCGCTCGGCCCGGCCGGCGGCGCGCCTCGCCGGCAGCGGGCGGCTCGGACTCGCGCACCGCCGTCATCGGCGCAGGGCGGACTCCGTCCCACCCAGGGATCCCGGCCCGGCGTACGAGCGCGGCCCGCGTGTGGTCACGCGCTCGGGCGGCGCGGATGCGGCGGCGCGCCCGCGGGCGCGGAGGATCACGACGGTCGCGCACAGCGCGGCCACGAAGCCCGCCAGCACCAGGCCCTGCAGCAGCCCGAGCGTCCCGCCCGCCACGATCCCGAAGACTGACCACAGGCCCTCGACCGGGCCGAGGCCCCAGGCGTGCGCGTAGTAGGCGACCACGAGCGCCGGCAGCAGCAGCCCGGCCAGCACGGCGACGGCGCCGATCTTCCCGCGAGCGCGGCTTCCCGGCTCGCAGGCCAGCAGCCACACGTGGGCGGCGGGCAGCAGCACAGCGGCAGCGTAGGGATTGCCCAGCCACACGAGCCCCACCAGGACGGCGAGCGCGAGCCCCATCGCGGCGGCGGCCCCGCCCGCGCCGGCGTCGCCCCGGGCGCCGATCGCCTGCACGAGCCGCGGCCGCAGGCCGAGCGCGGCGCCGGTCAGCACGAGCACCACGGACACCATCGCCACCACGCCCGCCGCCTGCAGCGGCAGGACGCCCTGCGCCGCCGGCGCCGGGAGGACGGTCACCGCCCCGGTCGCGCCGAGCAGCCGCGCCCAGGCCCACGCGATCAGCGGCGCGACGCCGAAGCTCATCGTCCACAGCCACCAGCGCCCGACCGGCAGCCCGCGCCGGCGGGCGCGGAAGAAGCCGTCGAACGCTGCCAGCAGCACGGGCAGCAGGAGCGTGGCGACCAACAGCCTGATCGCCCACGAGGGCAGCAGCCGCTTCATCACGATGATCCCGTCGCTGGCCGGGAAGGCCTTGACGTCGCGCCGGCTCGCCGGGTCGGCCTCGATGCCGCCCGCGTCGAGCGCCGCGGTGAGCGTGCGCAGGACGCCGCGGCCGAACGTCTCCAGGCGATGCTGGCTGACGGCTGCGTCGGCCGCCGGACGCCGCTCGCCGGTCGCGGAGATCAGCACCGCGGGCAGCCCGGTCGCGCCGACCTCGCCCTGCTCGGTCGTCGTGAGCGGGAACGCGCGCCGCAGCCATTGCGCGATCGCGCGATCGCGGCCGGTGTTGCCGGTGAGCTCCGTGCGCAGCGCCGACGCCGCCGTGCGTTGCAGGGAGTACGGCGCCGGATCGCCGCCGTTGGCCCACGGCAGCACGAACGGCCGGCGCTCCTTCACCGACGCGAGGTTGCCGAGCACGATCACGGCGTCGACCGGCCCTGGGACCTCCTTGCGGATCCGCGCCGCCCCGGCGAAGCCGCCGCTGCCGCCCGATACCGAGGCGAGCACGACCGTCTTGCGCAGCTCGCGCGCGGCGAACAGCCGCGACAGCTCGAGCAGCGTCGCGGTACCGGACAAGTCGGCGACCGCCGGTCCCGCCGGCGCATCGCGGTGGGCGATCACCACGATCGAGCGGCTCGACAGCCCCTGGCGCGTCGCGATCACGTCCTCGAGCCGCCGCTCACCGTCGATCGTGTCGGCGTTGAAGCGCACGCGCCGGATCGTCGCGCCCTGGCCGTGGCCGGCGAAGCCGGTGCTCTCGAAGATCTGGGCCACGCGGTCGGCCATGCCGGTGTCGCCGGGGGAGCCCGGCCGGCGGTTCGGGAACGCCTGGGCGAGCCCGCGCAGCGTCCCGCTCGCGGGTGGGTTCTCGGGCCCGAAGG
The DNA here is from genome assembly GCA_034664525.1 of Solirubrobacteraceae bacterium. Classification (GTDB taxonomy): domain Bacteria; phylum Actinomycetota; class Thermoleophilia; order Solirubrobacterales; family Solirubrobacteraceae; genus DATLGB01. Next base: position 5,167 of record JAXDHL010000403.1, on the reverse strand, counting down.
CGCGGTCCGCCTGGAAGGCGTCGGGAGCGAGTCGGGTCGTCCGGGGCATCGCGGGGTCCGCCAGCGAGAAGGCGACGACGAACAGCGCCACCAGCGCCGGGAGGAACGCCGCCCGGTACACGCGGTGGTCCAGCACGCCCCCCATGATGACGTGCTCGGCGTCGAGATCCGGTGCGATGCCTAAAGTCCGTGGTGCCGCGAGGTTTCCCGCCAGGTGCCCGACCGCTCACCCCGCATCCTGCTCGTCGACGACGAGCAGCCGATCCAGACCCTGCTGTCGTTCCCGCTGCAGCGGGACGGCTACGACGTCGTCACCGTGGCCGACGGTCGCGAGGCGCTGACGCGCTTCGGCGAGCAGCACTTCGACCTCGTCGTGCTCGACCTGATGCTGCCCAGGATGGACGGGCTGGAGGTCTGCCGGCGTCTGCGCGCGCAGACCGGCAACGGCAAGACCGTCCCGATCATCATGCTCACGGCGCGCGCGGAGGAGATCGACAAGGTGCTCGGGCTCGAGCTCGGCGCCGACGACTACATCACCAAGCCGTTCTCGCTGCGCGAGTTCCGCTCGCGTGTCAAGGCCGCCCTGCGCCGCGCCGCGCTCGCCCGCACCGATCCGGCCGACGAGGCGCCGATCGAGGTCCTCGAGCTGCGCATCGACCCGGTCAAGCGCGCCGTCGACGTCCGCGGCGAGGCGGTCCAGATCACCTTCGTCGAGTTCGAGATCCTGAGCGCGCTCGCCCGCAACCCGGGCCGCGTCTTCACGCGCGACATGCTGCTCACGCGCGTGTGGGGCGACTCCGCCTACCGCGACCCGCGCACGATCGACGTCCACATCCGCCACCTGCGCGAGAAGCTCGAGCTCGACGCGAAGGACCCCGACTACCTGTTCACGGTGCGCGGCGTGGGCTACCGGTTCCGCGACGTCGTCTGAGGACGATGTTCAGCGGCTCCCTGCGCAACCGGCTGGCCGTCCTCTTCGGGCTGATCGTGCTCGGCGCGATCCTGCTCGTCTACCTCGCGGTCGTGCCGCCGCTCGAGGGCCAGCTGCGCCAGCAGAAGGTCGACGACCTGCTGCAGTCCGCGCGCATCCACGTGCAGCCGATCGCGGCCACGGTCGGGCGCAACGTGCCGCAGGACCAGGTGCGCCGGCGCGTCCGGGCCGCGGCGGCTCGCGCGGGCGCGCGCGTGACGCTGCTCGACGCGGCGAGCGGCACCGAGGGCCTGGGGCTCACGCGCAGCCTGGACTCCCAGCCGGAGGCCGAGCCGGGCGACACGCGCTTCCCCGTCGCCGACGAGGCGCTGCGCGCGCGGCACGCGGCGACCGGCACCGAGCCCACGTCGCGTGGCCGCCTGGCCGAGGTGGCGATCCCGCTGTTCGACGGCAGCCACGTCGCCAAGGTCGCCGTCTTCTCCGACGGCCTCGAGGCCGTCGACGCCAACGTCGCCTTCATCCGCCGCCGGATCCTGCTGTTCGGCCTGCTCGCGCTCGTCGGCGCGGCGGCCGCCGGCTACCTCGTCGCCCGGGCGCTGTCGCGCCGCGTGCGGCGGCTCGAGCTGGCGGCGAACCAGGTGGCGGCGGGCGACTTCTCGACCCGCGTGGCGGTCGACTCCGACGACGAGCTCGGGCGCCTCGCCGGCGCGTTCGACGACATGCAGCGCCAGCTCGCCCAGCTGCAGATCGCGCGCGCCCAGTTCATCGCCACGGCGTCGCACGAGCTGCGCACGCCGATCTTCTCGCTCGGCGGCTTCCTCGAGCTGCTCGCCGACGAGGAGCTCGACGAGGAGACGCGGCGCGCGTTCGTCGAGCAGGTGCGCGGGCAGGTGGCCCGGCTGGCGAAGCTGACCACCGAGCTGCTCGACCTGTCGCGGCTGGAGTCGGGCGCGCTCGAGCTCCATCCCGAGACCACCGACCTCGGGGCGCTCGCACGCGAGGTCTCGCAGGAGTTCACGCCGGCGCTGCAGCGCCACCGCTCGTCGATGGAGGTCTCCCTGCCCGGTCAGCCCGTCGAGGTGGACTGCGACCCGGAGCGGGTAGCCCAGGTGCTGCGCATCCTCATGGACAATGCGATCGTGCACACGCCGCCGGGGACGCCGATCGGCGTCAGCGCGGCGCGCGTGAACGGCGAGGTGCAGATCGCCGTCTCCGACAGCGGCCTCGGCATCCGGCGCCAGACCATGCCCCACATCTTCGAGCCCTTCTTCACCTCCAACGACGACGCCCAGGGCGCCGGGCTCGGCCTGGCGATCGCGTCCGAGCTGGCCGGACGCATGCGCGGCCGGCTCGTGGCCGCCTCGCAGCCCGGGTCGACGACGTTCACGCTGGTTCTGCCGTCATGAGGCGCCTGGCCGCGACGGCCGCCGGCGCCGCGCTGCTGCTCGGCGCCGCGGGCTGCGGCGGCGGCTCGACCACCGTCAAGACGACCACCACGCGCGTCGAGGTCGTCAAGGGCCTCGGCGGCCGCGACGGCACGGCGTTCGACCCGCAGGCGATCTACCGGCGCGAGGCGCCCGGCGTGGTCACCGTGATCTCGATCTTCGGCTCGGGCGCGGGCGGCCTCGGCGACATCCTCGGCGGCGGCGGGGGCGGGAACTCCGGCCTCGGCTCCGGGTTCGTGCTCGACGGCAACGGCGAGATCGTCACCAACGCGCACGTGGTCACCGACGGCAACGGCGACCAGCGCAAGCAGGCCGATCAGGTCTACGTGTCCTTCGCCGACGGCAACCGCGTGCCCGCCCACGTGCGCGGCTATGACCCGAACGCCGACGTGGCGCTGCTCGAGATCGACCCGAAGGGCCTGCGGCTCAACCCGCTGCCGCTCGGCGACTCGGCCAAGGTCGAGGTCGGCGCGCCCGTGGCGGCGATGGGCTCGCCGTTCGGGGAGGAGCAGTCGCTGTCGGTCGGCGTCGTCTCCGCCGTCGACCGCAACGTGTCGTCGCTGACGAAGTTCGACATCTCGAACGCCATCCAGACAGATGCCGCGATCAACCCGGGCAACTCGGGCGGGCCGCTCGTCGACGCCGCCGGCCGCGTGATCGGGCTCAACCAGCAGATCCAGACCCAGTCGGGTGGCGGCGAGGGCGTGGGCTTCGCGGTCCCGATCGACCTCGCCAAGCGCTCGCTCGCTCAGCTGCGGGCCAAGGGACGGGTCGACTACGCCTACATCGGCGTCGCCTCGCAGGCGGTCTACCCGCAGGTGGCCCAGCACTTCCACCTGCCGATCGACCGCGGCGCCTGGCTGCAGGACGTCACCCCCGGCGGCCCGGCCGCCGGCGCCGGCCTGAAGGGCGGCTCGTCCGGCGACGAGCGCTTCCAGGCGTCCACGTTCCGCACCGGCGGCGACATCGTCGTCGCGGTCGACGGCCGGCCCGTGCACAACCCCAACGACCTCAGCGACGCCGTGGCGGCGATGGCGCCCGGGGACACGGCCGACGTCGTCGTCTACCGCGGCTCCACGAAGCAGACCATCAAGGTCAAGCTCGGGAAGCGCCCCCTCACCGCCGGCAGCGGTTAGCTGCCTCCGGCGGGAGTACGCTCCGCGGCGTGCTCCAGCCCGTCACCGTGGCTCATAAGAGTCTGGCCGACTACACGCACATCGTCGGGCGGCCACTCATCGAGCAGGTCCGCGAGCTGGCCGAGCCGCTGCGCGGCAAGCGCGTCCTGCACCTCAGCGCGACCGCGTTCGGCGGCGGGGTGGCGGAGATCCTCTACACGCTCGTCCCGCTGATGCGCGACGCCGGGCTCGACACCGAGTGGCACGTGATCTACGGCCGCGAGGAGTTCTTCAACGCGACCAAGGTCATGCACAACGCGCTCCAGGGCAATCCGCAGGACCTGACCGAGGACCAGTGGGCGGTGTGGGAGCGCTACAACGAGATGAACGCCCGCCAGATGGCCCCGGGGTTCGACTACGTGATCGTCCACGACCCGCAGCCGGCCGCGATCCGGACGCTGGAGCCGGAGAAGGCGGCGCACTGGATCTGGCGCTGCCACATCGACGTCTCGACGCCGAACCCGGCCACGATGGGGCGCCTGCTGCCGTACCTGCTGCCCTACGACGCGTCCCTGTTCCACGTCGACCGCTACGTCCCGCCGGGCCTCGACGGCGGCGTGAACATCGTCCCCCCGGCGATCGACCCGCTGACGCCGAAGAACATGGCCCTGTCGCGCGAGGATGCCGAGTTCGTCTGTGCGCAGTTCGGCATCGACACCACGCGGCCGCTGATGTGCCAGGTGTCGCGCTTCGACCCCTGGAAGGACCCGCTCGGCGTGATCGACGCCTACCGGATCGTCAAGCAGGAGGTGCCCGCCGTCCAGCTCGCGCTCGTGGGCTCGATGGCCTCCGACGACCCCGAGGGCTGGGATTTCTACAACGCGACCATCGAGCACGCGGCCGGCGACCCGGACATCTTCATCCTCAACAACTTCAACAACGTCGGCGCGATCGAGGTCAACGCGTTCCAGTCGCTCGCCGACGTGGTGATCCAGAAGTCGACCCGCGAAGGCTTCGGGCTCACGGTGTCCGAGGCGCTGTGGAAGGGCAAGCCGTTCATCGGCGGCGCGGTCGGCGGCATCCCGCTCCAGGTTGAGGACGAGCAGACCGGGTACCTCGTCACCACCGTGGAGGACTGCGCCCGCCGCTCGATCGAGATCCTGCAGGACCCCGAGGCCGCCCGTGCCCTGGGGCGCCGCGGCAAGGAGCACGTGCGGACGCACTTCCTGACACCGCGATACCTGCGGGACTATCTCCGCATCTTCCACGACGTAGGCTGAGAGGCGTGAGTGGAGACGCCGCACCTCTGGTCCTGGTCTCCAACCGGGGCCCGGTCACCTATCAGGACGACGGGTCGGTCAAGCGGGGCACCGGCGGGCTCGTCACGGCGCTGACGGGGCTGGCCTCCCACCGCGAGGCGGTGTGGATCGCCTCGACGATGACCGAGCGCGACGCCGAGGTCGCGGCCGAGAACGAGGGCCGGGCGGTCGAGGTCGAGGCGCCGGACGGCGGTCGCTACCACGTGCGGCTGGTGGCGTCGGATCCGGAGGCCTACGACCGCTTCTACAACATCTTCGCCAACCCGATGCTGTGGTTCATCCAGCACTACCTGTGGGACCAGAGCAACGCGCCGGACATCCGCCGGCACGAGGTCGAGGCGTTCGAGTTCGGCTACA
>JAXDHL010000402.1:0-4158 GCA_034664525.1 Solirubrobacteraceae bacterium | reverse complement strand
GGATCGACAGCAGCTCGGTCGTCGCGCCGGCGTCCTGCACCGCGTTGCGCGGATCGACCAGCTCGACCTGCTCCACGCCGTCTGCGGCGAGGATCGCCACCTTGCGTCCTTCGAGGTCATTGGCCATCTCGGGCTCCTTCCGGATCTAGGGGGTCGTCGACTTGGCTGCCCGGCGTGCCGGGTCGGGCACACCGACCGGGCGGTGGACAGGTCAGCGGAGGGACGGACGACTTCCGGTACGGCGGGGTACTCCCCAGGATGAAACCCGCAGCGTTGGTTTCCGACGCATCTGCACGCTTCTACTGCCAGGTGGCTGACGCTCCGTCGATATCCTCTCCTGCGATGACCTTGCCGGACCCCCGACGGGTGCGCCTGCTGGACGTCGACCCTGACCTCGGCGCAGATCTGGACGCCGACAGCCTCGAGCAGGCCGAGCGGTTCATGCGCCTCCCGCTGGTCGAGCTGCCGTCCGGGGCCTGGGAGCCGGCGATGCTGCAGGACCATCCCGCCGTCCAAGGCCCGGTGATCGGGTGCCTCGTCGTCAGCGGCCTCATCACGCGCGACATCCAGCTCGGCGATCGGGTCTGCACCCACCTGTACGGGCCGCGCGACTTCGTCAGCCTCAACGCGCTCGACCTCGCCTCGCTGCCCTTTGCTGTGGCCTTCGGCGCCCTCTCGGACGCCCAGGTCGTGCTGCTGGACGACCGCTTCCTGGCGGCCGGCCAGCGCTGGCCACGGGTGATGGGGCGGATGTTCGACACCGCCACGAGCCAGCTCGGCCGCCAGTCGGCCGACCAGGCGATCGCCCAGCTGCCGCGGGTCGAGGACCGGCTGCTCGCGCTGTTCTGGCACCTGGCCGATCGCTGGGGCACGCGCCATCGCGACGACATCGCCATCGGCCTGCCGCTCACGCACGAGGCCCTGGGCCGTCTGATCGGCGCCCGGCGGCCGACGGTGAGCCTCGGGCTCCGCGCGCTCGCCGACGAGGGCGCGCTGCGCCGCGAGGGGGATCTGTGGGTCCTCTCGGCGTCCTCGATCGACGCGCTGTCGGTCGGCGGCCCGCCCCGCCAGCGTGCCCGCCCGGCGCCGGCCGGGGGCGTGACCCCCCCGGTGCTCGTCGCCGTCCCGGATCCGCCGGTCGCCGAGGACGGCAACGGCGAGAACGGCCGCCAGCACCTGCGGGAGCGCGTCGCCGCGTTGCGCGAGCAGCTCGAGGCGGATCACGCGCGCGTCCGGCAGACGATCACCGCCAACCGGGAGATCCGGGAGCGGGTCACGCAGGCGCGCGCCTCCCGGGCCGCGGGCGGCGACCGCGACGGCGCCGCCACGGCGCCCGCGTGAACCCACCCCTGCACCCTGAGTTCCCGCTCGTCATCGGCGTGGGCGCCTCCGCCGGCGGCGTCGAGGCGCTGATCGGCCTGGTCGGCGCCCTCCCGCTCGATCTGCCGGCGCCGGTCCTCGTGGTGCTCCACGTCGCGCCGTCGAGCGCCAGCGTGCTGGCCGGGATCCTCGGCCGCCAGACCGGGATGCCGGTGACGGCCGCGCGCGGCGGCGAGCGCATGCAGGCGGGGCACCTCTACGTCGCGCCGCCCGACCAGCACCTGCGCGCCGTCGACGGGGTGCTCACGCTGGACCGCGAGCCACGCGTCAACGGGCACCGGCCGGCGATCGACCCGCTGCTGCGCTCGCTCGCGGAGGCCTACGGGTCGCGCGCCGTGGGCGTCATCCTCTCGGGCACGCGCGATGACGGGACGATGGGCCTCGCCGCCGTCAAGTCCGCGGGCGGACTTGCCTTCGTGCAGGACCCGGACGAGGCGCTGTACCCGTCGATGCCCCTCAGCGCGGCCGACGCCGTCGCCGTCGACGGCTCGCTCGGGGTCGAGGCGCTGGCGCACAGGCTCGGCGAGATCGCGCGCTCGGCGCCGGACGCCGATCAGGACGGGGAGGCCCGCAGTGACCTCGCCCTGGATCGGGCGGCGGTCCGCGCCGCGACGCGCCTCACCTGCCCGGACTGCGGCGGCGTCCTGTTCGAGGAGTCCGACGTGGGCGGCACGCGCTTCGCCTGCAGCGTCGGCCACGTGTACGCGCCGGAGAGCCTCGACGTCGAGCAGGCGCGTCATCTGGAGAGTGCGCTGTGGGCGGCGGTCCGCAGCCTCGAGGACCGCGCCGACCTGCTCGAGCGCCTGGCCGAGCGCGCCCGCGGACGCCAGAACGAGCGTGCCGCGGGCGGTCACCGGTCGGAGGCGGAGGAATCGCTCCGCCGGGCGGATCTGATCCGGCGGATCGTTGCTGAACCGCGGCGGACCCCGTGATAGACCTAGAGCCGTGATCAGCTCGACGGGACTCGATGCGCTGCTGGACTATCTGAAGGTCCAGCGTGGCTTCGACTTCACGGGCTACAAGCCCTCCAGCCTGGCTCGGCGGATCGCCAAGCGGATGGAGGAGATCCGGGTCGACTCCTACGAGGCGTACATCGATCACCTCGAGGTGCATCCTGAGGAGTTCGCGGCGCTTTTCAACACCATCCTGATCAACGTCACCGCGTTCTTCCGCGACCCGGAGGCGTGGGAGTACCTGGCCGAGGACACCGTCCCGCGGGTGCTGAAGTCGATCCCGCCAGACGCACCGGTTCGCGTGTGGTGCGCGGGGTGCTCGTCGGGCGAGGAGACCTACACGATGGCGATGCTGCTCGCCGACGCGCTCGGCGAGAAGGCCTACCTCGAGCGGGTGAAGATCTACGCCACCGACGTCGACGACGACGCGCTGGATGCCGCGCGCGCCGCGGTCTACACGCCCAAGCAGGTCGAAGCGGTCCCGCCGGACTCGCTCCAGCGCTACTTCGAGCACACCGACTCGAGCTACGCGTTCCGCAAGGACCTCCGCCGCGCCGTCATCTTCGGCCGCAACGACCTCGTGCAGGACGCGCCGATCTCCCGCATCGACCTGCTGCTGTGCCGCAACACACTGATGTACTTCAACGCGGAGACGCAGGGCCGCATCCTGCGCCGCTTCCACTTCGCGCTGAAGCCGACCGGCTTCCTGTTCGTCGGGAAGTCGGAGATGCTGATCACGCACAGCGCGCTGTTCGTGCCGGCCGACCTGACCCGGCGCGTGTTCCGCAAGGTGCCGCGGCCGGCGGCCTTCGCGCGCATGACGTCGATGCCGGAGGCCCTGCATGCCGGGCACCCCGACGGGAACGGCGCGACGCCGGCGACGGACGGGCACGCGAGCATCTTGCGCGACGGGGCGTTCGACAGCTCGGTGCTCGCCGCGCTCGTCGTCGGCCGCGACGGGACGCTGCAGCTGGCCAACCGGGCGGCCCGGCACCTGCTGGGACTGTCGCTCGACGACCTGGGGCGCCCGCTGAAGGATCTCGAGGCGTCGTATCGCCCGGCGGAGCTGCGCTCGCACCTCGACCGCACCTGGAAGACCCAGCGCGACGTCGAGGTGCCGGGCATCGAGTTCTCGGCGGACGGCGCCGGGCGCCGGACCCTGGATCTTCTCGTGTCGCCGCTGCGCGACGGCAGCCACGAGATCGTCGGCGCTTCAGTGACCTTCTCCGACGTCACGGGCAAGGCCGATCTGGCCCGGCGCCTGGAGGAGGCCAAGCGCGAGCTCGAGACGTCCTATGAGGAGCTGCAGTCGACGTTCGAGGAGCTCGAGACGACCAACGAGGAGCTCCAGTCGACCAACGAGGAGCTCGAGACGATGAACGAGGAGCTCCAGTCGACCAACGAGGAGCTCGAGACGATCAACAGTGAACTGGGTGAGCGCTCGAAGGAGCTCGACGAGGTCAACGCGTTCTTGGAGACGATCCTCACCAGCCTCGCGGTGGCCGTGGTCGTGGTCGACCGCTCATCGGTCGTGCGGATCTGGAACGACCAGAGCACCGACCTCTGGGGCCTGCGCGCCGACGAGGTCCAGGGCGAGCACCTGCTGGGGCTGGACATCGGGCTCCCGCTGGAGGACCTCAAGCAGGGCATCCGCGCGGCGCTGGACGGCGGCGAGCACAGCGAGCTCACGGTCGAGGCGACCAACCGCCGCGGGCGCACCGTGCGCTGCGCGGTGTCGATCCTCGGGCTGCGCGCCGCCGGCGGCGAGATCACCGGGGCGATCCTGCTGATGGAGGCCACTCCCGCCGACTGATACGCGGCCCTA
>JAXDHL010000401.1:0-2797 GCA_034664525.1 Solirubrobacteraceae bacterium | reverse complement strand
CGCGCGCGAGCTGATCGCCGCGGATCAGCGGCCGCCGCGGCGGCGCGAACGCGAACGCCTCGGCGAGCATCGTGCGCGCGAGTGCGAGATGCGCCTCGATCGCGGGCTCGGCGTTGCGGCCGCGTGTGGCCAGCCGGTCGGCCACGGTGAGCACGGTGACGTCGACGGCCCGCGGCGCGGTCGTGGTCAGGTAGCGGTAGACCGAGCGGCGGGTGAGCGGGTGCTCGTGGACGAGGAACCCGAGCCGCAGGTGGTGCTCGGTCAGCGCCGCCACGTGATCGGCCAGGCGGCCGGAGGCACGCAGTCGCCGCAGGATCGCGCGCGCGATCTCCGCGCCCTCGCGGTCGTGGCCGATGAACGAGACCCCGCCGCCGGGGCGCTCGCCGCGCGTGGCCGGCTTGGCGATGTCGTGCAGCAGCGCCGCGAAACGCAGACCGCCCCAGCGCGTCAGCTCGTCCCCCAGCGGCTCGGCGAGCGCGCTCGCGACCGCGGCCGCCTGGTCGCCGAGGATCGACGGGTCGCGCTCCAGCTCCGCCGCCGCCCCGAGGACCTCGAGCGTGTGGCCGTACACGTCGGCGTGGTGGTAGACGTTCTGCTCGACGCCGCGCAGCTCCAGCAGCTCGGGCAGGACGGCGCCGGTGACGCCCGCGCCGGTCATCAGCTGGACCGCGGCGGCCGGCTCGGCGGCCCCGACGATCCGCCTGAGCTCGGCGTAGACCCGCTCGGGCGCGACGCCGACCAGCAGCGGCGCGTGCGCGCGGACGGCGGCGAGCGTCGCCGGCTCGATCGTGCACCCGAGCTCCGCGGCGAAGCGCACCGCGCGGATCGCGCGCAGCGGGTCGGCCTCGAGCGCGCCCGCACCTACCACCCGGATCACCCGCGCCGCCAGGTCGGCGCGCCCGCCGTGCGGGTCGATCAGCGGGCCGCCGGCCAGCGGCTCGGCCATCGCGTTGAACGTGAAGTCGCGCGCGGCGAGGTCGGTCGCGAGGTCGCCGCCGAGGAGCGGCAGCACGTCGACGTGCCAGCCGTGGCCGCGGTCGACGACGCGCCAGCCGCCGAACGTCTCGCTGAGCGGGAACGCCGCGCCGCCGGTCGCGCGGCGCAGCGCCTTCGCCGCCGTGCTCGCGTCGCCGTCGAGCGCCACGTCGAGGTCGTCGGTCGCGCGCCCGAGCAGCCGGTCGCGGACCGCGCCGCCGACGAGCCAGGCGCGCTCGCCGGCCAGCGCGCGCCGCACCTCGTCGAGCGGCGCGCTCACTCCACCGCTTCCCGCGCGACCCGCGCCGAGATCCCGCAGGTCACCTCGTAGTTGATCGTCTGCAGCCGCGCCGCGACCTCCTCGGCGAGGATCCGTTCGCGGCCCTGCGCGCCGATCAGGACCGCCTCGGCCCCGCGCTCGACCGGGGCCGGTATCCGCACGGTGACGTTGTCCATCGAGACCGTGCCGACCAGCGGGTGGCGCGCGCCGCCGATCAGGACGTCGGCGTTGTTGGAGAGCCCGCGGCGGACGCCGTCGGCGTAGCCGATCGGCAGCGTCGCCAGCCAGCCGGGCTCGTCGGCGACGAAGCGGCGGCCGTAGCCGGCGCTCTCGCCCGGCGCGATCGGCTTGACGTCGGCCACGTAGCTGACCAGCGACAGCGCGGGCTCGAGCCCGTGCTCGGCCGGGTCGCGCTGGAACGGGTCGAGGCCGTAGACGGCGATGCCGCAGCGCACCAGATCCAGTCGGGCCTCCGCGATCCCGAGCGTGGCGGCGGAGTTCGCCGCGTGGGCGAGCACGCCGGGCGCGACCGCGCGCACCTCGTCCACCCATGGCATGAAGCGCGCGAGTTGCTCGCGCGCGAAGCCCGGGTCGTCATCCGCGGTCGCGAAGTGCGTCATCGCGCCCACCAGCAGCCCGCGGCGGGCCGCCTCGCGGGCGACGTCGAGCGCCTCGGCGGCGTCGCGCGTCCCGAGTCGCCCCATGCCGGTGTCGAGCTTGACGTGCACCCGCGAACCGTCCGGGAGGCGATCCAGGAAGCCGCGCCGCCAGGCCACGACGTCGGCCTGCGCGCGCAGGGCGATCGCGAGCTCCTCGGACGACAGCGCGCCCATCACCAACAGGGGTCCCCGGAGGCCGGCGGCACGCAGTCCCTCGGCCTCGCGGGCGGTCGCGACGGCGAGCCAGCCGGCCCCGCCGGCCTGTGCCGCCCGGGCGGCGGTGACCGCGCCATGCCCGTAGCCGTCGGCCTTCACGACCGCGCACAGCCGGGCGCCGCGGGCCGCCCCGCGCAGGCGGGCGCAGTTGCGGGTGATCGCGCCGCCCGAGACGCGGGCGAGCGCCCGGAGGGGCATCAGCCCGTCTCGCGGGTGAGGGCCATGGCGGCGGTGAGCCTACCCGCCCAGCGCGGCGGGCAGGGCGCCGATCACGTCCGTCGCGATCACCCCGTCGGCGCCGTGCGGGGCGGCCGCGATCTGCCCGGCCCGCACGTGCAGCCAGACGGCGGCACAGGCCGCCGCGGCCGGCGCGATCCCCCGCGCGAGCAGGGCGCCGATGACGCCCGAGAGCACGTCGCCGGTCCCGGCGGTCGCGAGCGCGGGCGCTCCGCCCGCGGAGATCGCCACGCGACCCTCCGGCGACGCCACCAGCGTGTCGTCGCCCTTCAGCACGACGATCGCCTTCGCCTGCTGGGCGGCGGCGCGGGCGTGGTTGAGCCGGTGCGCGGCGATCTCGCCCGACGGCAGGCCGAGCATCCGTCCCATCTCGCCCTCGTGCGGGGTGAGGACGGTCGGCCAGCGCCGCTGCGGCAGGTCCTCGGGGAAC
>JAXDHL010000400.1:0-4055 GCA_034664525.1 Solirubrobacteraceae bacterium | reverse complement strand
CTCGACCAGTTCTTCTGCCGCCACCCGGACGAGTTCCTCGAGCGCCCGGTGGAGTCGGCCATCCTCGACAACGAGAACGAGCAGCTCTACGCCGCGCACCTGCTGTGCGCGGCGCACGAAGGCCCTTTGGAAGCCGCCGACGCGGCGACGCTCGGTCCGCGCTGGCGCGCGACCGCCGAGCTGCTGGTGGGCGCGGGCGAGCTGCGCGAGCGCCCCGACGGGACGTTCGTCCCGCGCCGCACGGACGGCTTCCCGGCCGGCGACGTGTCCCTGCGCAGCACGAGCCGCGACTCGGTCGCGATCGTCGATACCGGCTCGGGCGAGCTGATCGGCAACGCCGACATGGGCCGCGCGCCCTCGACCGTCCACGAGGGCGCCGTGTACCTGCACGGCGGCCGCCAGTTCGAGGTCGGCGCGCTCGACCTCGACAACCGGCGCGCGCTCGTCCACCCGTTCAGCGGGGACTGGTACACGCAGCCGAAGCGCGAGACCGACACGCAGATCGAGCGGCTGCTCGACCGCCGCGAGACGCTCGGCGTGCGGCTCTCGTTCGGCACCGTGGTCGTCACCGACCAGGTGCTCGCCTACCAGCGCCGCCGGCTCTCCGACCACGAGGCCGTCGACCTCGTCGCGCTCGACCTGCCGCGCACGTCGTTCGTCACGCAGGCGCTGTGGTACGAGATCTCATCGGCGATCCTGCGCTCCGACGTGCCCCTCGACAAACTCTTGGGCGCACTGCACGCCGCCGAGCACACGCAGATCGCCGTGCTCCCGCTGCTGGCCATGTGCGATCGCTGGGACATCGGCGGCCTCTCCACCAACCTGCACGCGCAGACCGGCGGCCCGACGATCTTCATCTACGACGGCCACCCCGGGGGGATCGGCATCGCGCGGCGCGGCTTCGAGGCCTTCGAGGCGCTCGTCGACGACGCGCACCGGCTCGTGGGCGAGTGCCCGTGCGAGCGCGGCTGCCCGTCGTGCGTGCAGTCGCCGAAGTGCGGCAACCTCAACGAGCCGCTCTCCAAGGCGGGCTGCCTCGAGCTGATGGGCCGGATGCTGGCCGCCTAGAGTCCGCCGGCCCAGGCCTGCAGCTGCGGCAGCGGATCGATCGGCTGGGAGGCGTCCGACGCCCACCAGCCGTCCGGCCAGATCTCGAAGTGCAGGTGCGGGCCGTCGGACTCGCCCGTGTTGCCGACCGCGCCGAGCCGCTGCCCGGCGGCGACCGCCTGGTCCGCGACGACCGCGGTGGAGCCCTCCTGCAGGTGCATGAAGACGTAGTCGCGCGCGTCGTCGGCGTGTACGACGACGTAGTGCCCGGCGCCGGCGGCCTGATACGCGACCCGGTGTACGGTGCCGGCGCGCGGCGAGACGACCGGCGTCCCCTCCGCGGCGGCGATGTCCTGGCCCTGGTGGGTGTGGCCGGCGCGCGGCGCGCCGAAGCGCGAGTCCGGGCCGCCGAAGCTGTACGGCCCCTGGACCGGGAAGACGCCGTCCGCCGCGGCCACGGCGAGCGGGGCGCGCAGGTACGTGCGCGCGCCGCGGCCGGTGATCACGAGGCGCGCCGTGTAGGTCCCGGCAGGGAGCGCGGGCGGCGTCCAGGCCACGCGCAGCGGGCGGCCGGCGCGCACCAGCCCGAGCGTGGCCCGCACGGCGGGCCGGCCCGGCGCGAGGATGTCCACGCGCGCCCGCACGCGGCCGGCGACGCCGGCAGTCTGGAAGGCGAAGGTGACGGGCGTGCCGGGCGCCACGCTCGCCGGGGAGACCGTGAAGCCCTCGCTGCCCGCCGCGGGGGCCGCGTGTATTGCGAAGCTGAGCGCGAAGCTGAGCGCGACGCTGAGCGTCATCAACGAAAGGAGCCGGCGCATCACGCCTGCTTTCGGCAGGCCGGCGGATTTCGTGAAGTCGTGAAGGAGTTGCTGCGGCGAGCCCGACGGCCTACGCGCCGAGACCCTGCACGATGCGCAGTGTCGGCGGCGTGGCCTCGCGCGCGGTGCCGCGCTCGCGGATCAGCCGCGTCGCGGCCTCGGCCGGCAGCGGGCGGGAGAGGTAGTAGCCCTGCGCGTAGTCGCAGCCGAGCGCCTCCAGGTGGCGCCAGGCGTCCTCGCTCTCCACGCCCTCGGCGACGACGCGCAGCCCGAGGTTGTGGGCGAGGTCGATCGTGGAGCGCACGATCGCGGCGTCGGACGCGTCGACGGCCATCTCCATCACGAACGACTTGTCGATCTTGATCACGTCGACCGGCAGGCGCTTGAGGTTGGCCAGCGACGAGTAGCCCGTGCCGAAGTCGTCGATCGAGAGCGTCAGCCCGATCTGGCTGAGCCGCGTGAGCGTCGCCTCCGCACGCGCCGGATCGGTCATCAGCATGCTCTCGGTGATCTCCAGCTCGAGCTTCTCGGCCGGGACCTCCCAGCGCGCGAGCAGGCGCGGGATCTCGACCGCGAGCTGGGTGTCGAGGAACGAGCGAGCCGACAGGTTGACGGCGACCGACAGCTCGAGCCCCGAGTCCTTCCACTCGCGCACCTGGCGCAGGGCGGCGTCGAGCACGAACGAGGTCAGCGGCGTGATCAGCCCGGTCTGCTCGGCGATCGGCACGAACTCGCTCGGACCGACGATGCCGAACTCCGGGTGGTCCCAGCGCGCGAGCGCCTCCACGCCGACGATCTGGCCCGTCCGCAGCTCGGCCTTGGGCTGGTAGTAGAGCTTGATCTCACCCTGGTTGATGGCCGAGCGCAGGCCGCCGGCGAGCGCGAGCCGGCGCGGCGAGTGGCGATCGAGCTCGGGCTCGAAGAGCGCGTAGCCGCGGCCGGCCTGCTTGGCGGAGTACATGGCGATGTCGGCGCGCTGGTTGAGCGTCTCGACGTCCTCGCCGTGGGTCGGGTACATGGCGATGCCGACGCTCGCGTCGATCTCCAGCCGCATCCCCTCGAGCACGAACGGCTCGCGCAGGTGCATCAGCAGCTGCTGGGCGACGGCGGTCGCGTCCTGGCTGCCGCCGATGCGCGGGAGCAGGACGCCGAACTCGTCGCCGCCGAGGCGGGCGACCGTGTCGGTCTCGCGCAGCGCGGCCTGCAGCCGGCGCGCGACCTCCTCCAGCAGCAGGTCGCCGTAGTGGTGGCCCAGCGTGTCGTTGATCTCCTTGAAGTGGTCGAGATCCATGATCATCACCACGGGCGCCTCGCCGACGCGGCGCGAGGTGCGGATCGCCTGGTCGATCCGGTCGCGGAACAGCTCGCGGTTCGGCAGTCCGGTGAGGGCGTCGTGGAGCGCCTGGTGCTCCTTGGCGATCGCCTGGCTGCCTCCGCGGTGCACGGCGAAGAGCGGCAGGAAGAGCAGCGCGATGGCCGGCAGCGCGAAGTCCGCAGCCAGCACCACGACGGGCGCGAGGCCGAGCAGGAGGCCGGCGGTCGCGGCCTGGAAGAAGAGGTCCTGCGCGAGGTACTTGAAGACGCTGGCGCGCTGGACGAGGGCGATCACCGTGGCCACGAGCGCCGTGTTGACGACGAAGAACGCCATCGCGGCGAGCAGGACGCCGAACAGGTCGGTCGGCAGCAGGTGCGGCTCGGCGATGCGCGGCAGGCCGGTGGCGAGCTGGAGCACCGCGCCGCTGGCGGCGACCGTGATCGCGTACTGGCCGATGTTGAAGGCGATCTTCTTCGGCGACTTGCGCCGGATCCCGTCGGCGATCAGGTTCGTGGCCGCAAGCGCGATCAGCGCGGCGAGCGGGCCTGCGGCGAGCATCGCCGCGACGGCGAAGCACGTCGACGTGGTGATCTCCCCCTCCGCCCCGCGCGTGAAGACCTTCAGGGGGACGAAGTCGCCGACGAGGGCACAGGCCGCGAAGAGCGCGACCTCGGGCGTGAGGACGAGGCGGAGATCGCCCGCGTCGACGTAGACCAGCGCAGCCGCACAGAGACCGCCGACGAGGATGACGGCGGTCACATAGAGGTCGAGCGGGTCGATTCTGCCGACGCGGGCGGTCATGATCAGGGGGTCGAAACAGTGAGGGTGCCCTCTCTGGGCACCCTCGGGACTACCACTTACGGCCGTTACGGACG
>JAXDHL010000399.1:0-4070 GCA_034664525.1 Solirubrobacteraceae bacterium | reverse complement strand
TCCGGGATCAGACCGATCCGCGTCTCGGGCAGCCCGGCGATCGCCTCGGCGGCCATCGTGCGCAGGTCGCACGCGAGCGCCGTCTCGAGCGCGCCGCCGATGCAGCCGCCGTGGATCTGGCAGACGGTCGCCTTCGGCATCTCCTCGAGCCGGTTGGCGACGTCCAGCCAGCGCTTGCGGAACGGCCGCAGCACCTCGACCCCGCGTGACATGTCGGCGAGCTCGGCGAGGTCGACGCCCGAGGAGAACATCGGTCCGGCGCCGCGGAGCACGACGACGTGCACCGACGGGTCCTCGGCCGCGGCCTCGAGCGCCGCGTCGAGCGCGGCGATCAGGTCCGCGTTGAACGCGTTGCGCTTCTCGGGGCGGTTCAGGACGACGTGGCGGACCCGCCCGCGATCCTCCGTCAGCACGAGGTCGGACATGCCCGAAACCCTACGTGGCGCCGGCGGGTTCCGGGAGTTGCAGCTCGGGCAGGGCCTCGAGCGGGGCACCGGCCAGTGCCCCGCCGGGGCAGTCGGCGCAATGCACGTCGCGGCCGGGGTCCCGGATCCCGGCCAGGCCGAGCACCCCCGCGCCGATCACGAGGACGCCGCCGAGCAGCATTACGTGATGAAAGCCCGCGAGCGTGATGGCCTTGCCTGCGATCAGGCCGACCACGGCCACCGCGAGCAGCGCGGCGACGCGGGCGATCGCATTGTTGATCCCGGAGGCGATCCCGGCATTGCGGTCGTCGGCGTCGGCCAGCACGGTCGCGGTCAGCGGGGCGACGGTCATGGAGAGTCCGAGCGCGAACACGACGACCGCCGGCAGCACCTCGGTCACGTACGAGGCATCGCGCCCGACGCGCTGGTACAGGAGCAGCCCGCATCCGGCCACGATCGGGCCGAAGCCCATGAAGCGGCGCGGGCCGTAGCGATCGGCCAGCCGTCCCACCTCCTTGGAGAGCGAGAACATCACGAGCGTGATCGGGACGGTGGCCAGGCCGCTGTCCACCGCGCTGTAGCCCGCGACCTCCTGCAGGAACAGCACGAGCACGAAGCTGCTCATCGACAACCCGCCGTACATGGCCAGCGTCTCGATGTTGCCGATCGTGAAGTTGCGCCGCCGGAAGAGCCCCAGCGGCAGCATCGGGTTGCGGATACGCGACTCGCGCCACAGGAATGCGGCGAAGAACGCCAGTCCGGCCAGCAGCGGGATCAGGACCTCGCTGGAGCCCCAGCCCTTGTCGGGCTGGCGGACGAGCGCGTACACCGGGCCGGCCAGGCCCAGCGCACACAGCAGCGCGCCCCACCAGTCGACCGCCACGTGCGTCTCGCCGCGCGGGCGCTCCTTGACCGCGGCGGCGACGAGCATGAGCGTCGCGGCCACGAACGGGATGTTGAGCGCGAAGATCCAGCGCCAGCTCACGTTGTCGACGATCAAGCCGCCGGCCAGCGGCCCGACCACGAAGGCGATCCCGGTCCAGGCGGTCCAGGAACCGATCGCGGCACCGCGCTCGGACGGCGGGAACGCGGCGATGATGACGGCCAGCGCGCTCGGGGTCAGCAGCGCGCCGAACACGCCCTGCAGCGCCCGGGCGGCGACGAGCACCTCGATCGTGGGGGAGATCGCGCAGAGCAGCGAGGCGACCCCGAAGCCGGCCACGCCGAGCGAGAAGATCCGCCGCTCACCGAACACGTCGCCGAGCGATCCGCCGATCAGGATCAGCGAGCCGAGCGTGAGCAGGTAGGCGTTCGAGACCCACTGCTGCCCGGCCAGACCACCGCCCAGATCGCGCTCGATCGCCGGGAGCGCGACGTTGACGACCGTCGAGTCCAGGCCCGCCACGAACGACCCCATGATCGCGGCGAGGAGGGCGAGTCGCTTGCGGTCCATCAGTGCGCTTGACGGTACTGTCCGCGCCGCATGGGGTCCATCCGAGAGCTCGCGCATCCGCCCGCGCACCGCAGCCCGGTGATCGCGAGCGGCGCCGTGCTGCTGGTCGTCGGCGTCGCGCTGGAGCAGGTCCGGATCTCCCCGGGCGCCGGCGTGCAGCTGCTGGTGCCGGCGCTGCTGGCCGCGGTGCTGCTGTGGCTCGCGCTGCGGATCCGCCTGGAGGGCGGGCGCCCCCCGGCGTCGGTGAGCGTGCTCGCCGTCAGCGGGCTGCTGGTGCTCTACGTGGCGCTGCTGCGCCTGGCCGACCTGCTCGGCGCCGACTTCAGCGGCAGCACCTTTCCGGCCGGGGCGTTCGCATGGACCGGCGTCGTGGAGGCGGGAGCGGCGGCGTACGTCGCGGCTCGCCGGACCTCCGCGGTCGCGGCGCTGATCGCGGCGATCGCCGGCGGCGTGGCGCTGCTCAGCGCCTGGGACTGGATCTTCGCCCCCGGGTCGGTGACGCCGTATCGCTGGCTGCTCCTGCTCGTCGCGCTCGTGTGCGGGCTGGCGTCGCTGCCGCTGCGCGGCGAGAGCCTGCGCCATGCCCAGCAGATGGTCAACACGGCCGGGCTGGCGATCCTCGCCATCCCGGTGCTGCAGATCGTCACGGGGGGCCTGTTCTTCGGCGCGCCGCTGCCCACGTTCTGGGAGCTCGTGGTGCTGGCCGCGGGCCTGGGGCTGATCGCCTACGCCGCCGCCGATCGGGCGCCCGGACCGGCGTACCTCGGCGTCGCGAACCTCGCCGCGTTCGTCGGCTTCGAGATCGTGGGTGCGGACGCGACGCTCCGCTGGTGGCCGCTGCTGCTGTTGCTGGCCGGCGCCGCGGTCATGCTCATCGGGCTGCGCCCGCGCCGGCCGCTGCCGCCCGAGCCGCCGGCCTACGGCAAGGACGACCTGCCGCTGGCCGCCCGCACCGGGGACGTCACCGTCCGGGTCCGCCGGGACTGATCAGCCGCCGGCGACGTCGCGCCGGGCGAAGACGGTGAACGCGACGGCGAGGCACGGCAGCGCGTGCACGGCGCAGACCCAGGTGGCGCGCACGATCGGCGCCCAGTCGACCGGATCGCGCAGGAGGCCCTGCCACGCGTTGAACTGCGCCGGCAGCAGGTAGGGCCGCAGCGCGTCGAGCCCGGGGATGATCGTGGCGAGCTGCAGCAACAGGCTGACCATCAGCGCGCCGACCACCGCCGCGGCCGAGTTGTGGGTGACCGTCGACAGCAGCAGCGCGATCGAGGCCACCGCCATCAGCGGTAGCAGGTAGATCCCGAGGCTCGCGGCGATCAGGGCGAGCCCGCGGCCCGGGCTGACCGTCGAGCCCGACAGCGATATCAGCGGGTTGAAGCCCGACTTGGCCACCCCGGCGACGATCGCGGTGACGCCCATGACCAGGAGCGCCAGCAGGGCGTAGCTGAAGGCGGCCAGCATCTTGGCGGCGAAGATCCGCCCGCGCCCGACCGAGCGGGTGAGGATCGTCTTCAGCGTCCCGTTGTGGTCCTCGGCGGCCACGATGTCGCCGGCCACCAGCGCGGTGATCAGCGGGAACAGCCAGTAGGACCCGAAGATCAGGATCACCGGCGGGATCGCGAGCCCGGACTGGCGCACGTAGCGGCCGAAGGCGACGTCGTCGGGCTGCCCGTGCTGGAGCGCCAGCGCGACGACGAAGATGATCGGCACCGCGATCGCGGCGGCGAGCCCCAGGTAGGTGCGCTTCTGGGCCACGAGATTGCGCAGCTCCCAGGCGTAGTCGGTCCCCAGCGAAACCATCACGTGCGCCCGGCGGGGAGCTCGGAGGTGGCGGGCCCGTCGCCGTCCTCTGTGAGCCGGAAGAACAGGTCCTCGAGCGTGGCGGCATGCGGCGCCAGCGCCCGGATCGCCAGGCCGGACTCCACCAGCGCCACGGACAGCGCGGCAGCGACCTCCTCGGTCGCCTCGAAGCGCAGCTCCAGCGGCGCCGCGCGCACGTTGGTGATCCCGCGCTGGGCGGCGCATACGGCGGCCGCCCGCTCGTCGTCGGTGGTGCGCAGGCGCCATTCGCTGCCGGCCGTGCGCTTCAGGTCGGCCAGCGCGCCCTCGAAGACCACGCTGCCGCTGCGCACGATCGCGACCCGGTTGCAGAGCTCCTCGACCTCGGTCAGCAGGTGGCTGGAGAGCAG
>JAXDHL010000398.1:0-6419 GCA_034664525.1 Solirubrobacteraceae bacterium | reverse complement strand
GCACCGGGTAGCCGTCCGGCAGCTGGTCGGCGACCATGGTCCCGCAGAGCGCGTGCCGGCCCGTGTAGATCACCGCACCGGGCGCGTGAGCGCCTTGACGAACTCTTCGAGCTGCTTGGTCGTCCAGCACTCGTAGGCCTCGCAGTAGCGCTCGTACGCGGAGATCACCGAGTCGCCGTAGTTCCAGTACAGCCGCGGCTCCGGGTTGAGCCAGAACGTGCGGCCCGCCTTGTCGGCGATGCCGGCGAACAGGTCGGCGCGCGGGTCACGGCCGTTGGTGCGGGCGTCGCCGAGCACGATCACCGTCGCCCGCGGATGCAGGTCCTCGACGACGAGCGCCAGGAACTCGCGCCACACACGGCCGTAGTCGGTGTACCCGGAGACGTCGGCGACGCCGGCGTCCTTGCCGATCGCCTCCGAGACGGCCTTGAAGCTGCGCTCGCGCTCGAAGACGTCGGTGACCTCGGAGATCCGCTCGACGAACACGAACGAGCGCATCTTGCGGAACGCGTCGTGCAGCGCGTGCAGGACGCTCAGGAAGAACACGGATGCGCTGGTGACCGACGTCGATACGTCGCAGAGCACGTAGATCTCCGGCCGTCGCGGCCGCTTGGGCTTGAACTTCAGCTCGACCGGCACACCGCCCGTCTGCAGCGACGCGCGCATCGTGCGCCGCACGTCGACCTGGGCGTGGCGCTGGTGCCCGCGTGCCTCGTGGCCCTGCGTCGCCAGCCGGCGCTTGAGCTGGGTGACCACGCGATGCACGGCGGCGAGGTCCTGCAGCGGCCCGGACGGCAGCGCGCGGTCGAGGTCGTTGAGCGGCCGCGCGGGCGGCATCTGCTGCTGGCGCTCGATCTGCGCACGCTCGAGCTCGCGCCGCAGCAGCTGCTCGAAGCGCCGGATCTGGTCGCGCGTGAGCGGCGGCCGGCCCTCGCCCGCGTCGGGCTCCTGCGGGGGACGCTGACCGGGCTCGCTGCGCAGGCCGAGCGCGCGCCGGATCCGCTGGACGTCGACGCCGAGCACACCCGAGCCCTGCCCGCGCTGCCCGAACGCGGCGATCGCCAGCCGGGCGAGGTCGCGCATCGCGGACTCGTCCTCGTTGCGGATCGCCTCCTCGACCATCGCGCGCAGCGTGTCGAAGTCGAGCTGGTCGGCCGAGCCCTCGCCCTCACCCTCGCCCTCGCCATCCATCTGGCCGGCGGCGGCGTCGGAGCCCTCGTGCTCGCCGGACTCGCGGACCCCCTGGCGGATCGCGGCCTCCTCGGCCGCGCGGAACATGAAGCGCTCGAACACGATCTCGAACACCCGGCGGTCCTCCGGCGACTTGACCAGCGTCGCCGCGAGCGCCTCCTTGAACACCGCGGGCTCCGTCCAGCCGACCTCCCGCAGGGCGGCGAAGCCGTCCATCAGCTCCGAGGTCCCGATCGCCACGCCCTCGCGGCGCAGCGCGTCGCCCAGCTCGAGCAGCCGGGCGTCGAAGCTCACGCCGCCATGCCGAGCTTCACGCCGACGCGCTCGGCCACGATGTCGAGATCCGTGCGGTGCTTGACGATGATCGACATCGTCTGGCGGAACAGCTCGGGGGTGATGTCCTCGGCGCCGAGCAGCACCAGCGCGCGCGCCCAGTCGATCGACTCCGCGATCGACGGCGGCTTCTTGAGGTCGAGCTCGCGCACCATCGAGATGACCTCGATCAGCCGCCGGGCCACGGTCTCGCGGATCTCCGGCGTGTGCAGCCGGACGATCTCGAGCTCGTGCTCAGGGCTCGGGTAGTCGAGCCACAGGTACAGGCAGCGGCGCTTGAGCGCCTCGGTCAGCTCGCGCGAGTTGTTCGACGTGAGCAGCACGACCGGCATGCTGCGCGCCGCGATCCGGCCGAGCTCCGGGATCGTAATCTGGAAGTCCGACAGCAGCTCGAGCAGCATCGCCTCGAACTCCTGGTCGGTCTTGTCGATCTCGTCGATCAACAGGACGACGGGCTGCTCGGCCGTGATCGCGTTCATCAGGGGCCGGGCGAGCAGGAACTCCTCGCCGAAGATGTCGTCGTGGACCGTGCCCCACGCCTCGCCCTCGCGCTCGGCCTGGATCCGCAGCAGCTGCTTGCGGTAGTTCCACTCGTACAGGGCCTTCGCCTCGTCGAGTCCCTCGTAGCACTGCAGGCGCACGAGGTCGCGCTGCAGGTAGCGGCTCAGCGCCTTCGCCAGCTCGGTCTTGCCGACCCCCGCGGGGCCCTCCACGAGCACCGGCTTGCCCAGGCGCGCGGCCAGGTAGGAGACCAGGGCGGTGGACTCGCCGGGGAGGTATCCGGCGGAGCGCAGCCCCGCCGTGACCTCGTCGACGCTTGCGGGATCGACGGTCATCAGCGGCCCCGGAGTCTAGGCTCCCCGGCCCATGACCGCCCCGCTGCTCTTCGCCGGCCTGGTCCCGAACGGCGACCCGGACATCGGCATCTTCGTCGCGGTCATGGTCGTCGGGTTCCTGGTCGGGATCGCCGGGCACATCAGCAAGTCGACCACCCTCGTGGTCATCGGGATCCTGCTGGTGTTCCTCGGGACGGTGGCGCTGCCGCTGCTCGTCTTCGGCTCGGGGACGGGGTAGCCGCCTCGATCCGGTCCCGGCCGTCCGGCCGGTCGACCCAGACGACGGTCGGCGCGTGCGTGCGCGGGTCGACGGCGACGGCCGCCTCGCGGGCGTTCGGGGCGACCGACAGCCGCTGCGCGGCGCTGCCGTCGGAGAGGTCGGCGGCAAAGACGGTGCCGGCGTCCTCGTAGGGGTCGCGGGT
Source organism: Solirubrobacteraceae bacterium (assembly GCA_034664525.1). Classification (GTDB taxonomy): domain Bacteria; phylum Actinomycetota; class Thermoleophilia; order Solirubrobacterales; family Solirubrobacteraceae; genus DATLGB01. The sequence continues at coordinate 3,637 of JAXDHL010000398.1, read as the reverse complement.
GAAGACGGCGACGTCGCCGGCGGCGCCCTCGACGCGCACGGCGCCGGTCGCCGCGGGCACGGCGGCGACCGCGCCGCCCGCGATCGGCGCGCTGCGCACCGCGTACTGCGCGCCGTCCCAGCCACTCCAGACGACGCGCCGCCCGGCGAGCGCCATGCCGTTGACCGGGACGGTCGCCGGGATCGTCTCCAGCAGGCGCGCGGCAGCGAACCGCGCGGCACCCGCGGCGCGGACGGCGACCTCGACGTAGCCGGTGCCGATGTCCCCGCCCGAGGACACCGCCTGGGCGTCCCAGGCCACCACGGCGCGGCCGCCGGCGTCGACCCGCGCTCGCAACCGCTGGGTGAACGCCGGCTCCGAGCGCAGCGTCTGCGTCCGGCCGCGGAACCGCACCCGCAGCCGGCCGAAGTCCTCCCAGACCGTCAGCAGCTGCCCGCGCCGCCCCACCGCCACGGTCAGGTTGCGCAGCTGCCCGGTCGCGATCAGCCGTGGGCTGCCGAACCGCCCGCCGGCCGGCCGCGTCGCCACATACACGCGGTCGTCGTGCACGCCGCGGTTCTCGAACCAGGCGAAGGCGAGATCGCCGCGGGCGTCGGCGGCGAGCGTCGGGCGCGAGACGTCGCGCCGGACGGCGTCGAACGCGGGGGTGCCGAGCGTGCCGCCGGCGCGCCCCAGCCGCACGGTGAGCCGCACGCGCCGCCGGGCCGGCGGGATCGGGTCGGAGGCGGCGACGGCGACGCGACGGGCGCCATAGCCGACCGCGCCGCCCGCGATCGCGGCCGCGGGCAGCCGGTGCACGGCGCCGAACCGGGCCGCGCCCGGCGGGCGCGCCGCCAGTGCCGACCCGAGCGTCGCGGCGGACTGGCGGCTGTGGCCCCAGGACGCGAGGGCGGTCCCGTCGCCGGTGAACGCGATCGCGGGCAGGAAGGCCGACGGGTAGGGCGGCGAGACCGGCTGCGGCGGCGTCCAGGCAAGCATGGTGGTTAGAAGAGCGAGTCCTCGTCCTCGGGCCGCTCGCGCTCGGCCGGCAGCCGGCGCGTGGGGGAGTCGTCGGGCGGCGGATCGGGGAGCGTGCGCGTCGGCGGCTCGGGCGGCTCGGGCGGCTCGCCCTCCCACGCCGGCCGGTCCTCGCGCAGCGTCCGGGTGACCGCGCCCGAGTCGACCGGCCGGCGGTCGGGCGGCGGCCGGCGGCGCCTGGTGGGCACCTCCCAGGTCGGATCCTCGGCCGGGTTCGGCGGCTCGGGGGCGCGCGCGGCGCGCAGCCGCTGGCCCATCGCCACCAGCACGCCGGCAACGGCGATCGCGACGAACAGCCCCCACTCGATCCCGACCGGCCCGGGCGTGAACGACGGCTTGTCGAACATCCGCCACACCAGCAGGAACACGACCCAGCCGCCGCCGACCGTGATCGCCCAGCCGTCGCCGCCGGGTAGATGGAACCCGCGCTGCCGGGCGCGCGCGTAGAGCAGGTAGAGGATCGCCCCGGACACGACGAGCACGGCGGCCTCGACGAACGAGAACGCCTCGAAGCCGCTCACCGAGTCCGACTTCAGGCCCGACAGGGTGGGGACCGGATGGCTGTACCAGGGCAGGAACAGCGTCAGGAACAGCGCGACCGCCGCGGCCCCGGCCCGCTGCTGGTCGGCGCTGAGCGACCGCACCGTCTTCACGAGATCGGGATCTCCTCGACGTCGTCGTCGCCGCCGCGGCCCTGCCCGGCCGCCCCGCGCTCCAGGCGGTCGAGGTACCAGTCGATCAGCGCGCGGACGGCGAGCAGCAGCTCGCGCACCGCCTCGGCGAGCTGGGCGCTCAGCTCGGCCGGGATGACCTCGCGCAGCGACTCGAGCAACCGCACCACGAGCTGGAGCTCTGACGGTCCTCCCGGGCCGGGCTCGTGCTCCTCCGCGACGGCCCAGCCGCGCTCGGGGACGTCGCCGATCCGCTCGCGGAACGCGCGATCGGCGGCGGCGGCACGCTCGGCCGCCTCGCGCACGAGCTTGTCGGCCGCCGCATGCGCCGCGTCGATGTGGCCGCGCAGATCGGCGACGTGATCGCGATCGTCGCCGGGGTCAGGCACCGGCCTGCACCGCCTCCGCCGGCACCACCGGCTCGAAGGTCACCACGAGCGCGCCGTCGGCGAACGTCGCCGACGACGGCCGCAACGAGGCCAGCGAGGACGGCAGCTCGATCACGCGCTTGGACTCGCCGACCCGCACCACGAGCTCGAGCCCGATCTTCTTCAACGACACCTCACCCTTGGACGCGAACGGCAGCTCGAGCCGCAGCACCGCCCCGTCGCCGTCCTGGCGCAGCTGCTGGGACACCGTCGCGTGCAGGACGCCGGCGGCGTCCGTCTCCGGCTCCGCGAACAGCTCGCCGCCCAGCCGGTCGAGCATCTCCGTCCCGAGCACCTCGCGCTCGAAGTACGGCGCGCGCAACACGGGGATCGGCTCGAAGCCCTCCGAGACGAGCGCGAGCTGCTCCTGCTGCAGCGCCCGCCAGGCGCCGAAGTAGGTCCCGTCCACCGCCTCCGGGAACACGCGGTTGACAACCACCGCATCGGTCAGGTAGCCGAACAGGTTCAGGTAGGTGAACGTCCGCATGGCCTCCTTGACGACCATCCGGTCCGGGGTCATCACCAGCCGCAGGGTGGTCCGCTCCGAGCGCAGGATCGTGTCCATGACGACCAGGTTGCGGACGAGCTGCTGGACCTCCATGAACACACGCTCGTCGGGCAGCTGCACGTCCAGGAACGCGCGCGCCAGCGGGCGGGCGGCGGCGAGCAGCTGACTCTCGCGCCCGAACACCTTCTCGAGCCACCAGCGCGCGACGTCCGGGAACGACAGCAGCCGCAGCGTCTCGCCGGTCGGCGCGCAGTCGACCACGATCGCGTCCCACCTGCCCGACTCCCAGTGCGCCTTGATCTGCAGCAGGCTGAACAGCTCGTCGCCGCCGGGCGGCACGGACAGCTCCTCGGCGGCGATCCGGTCGATGCCGCGCTCGGCGAGCATCCCGCCGAGCCAGCCCTGCACGTGCGACCAGTTGGCCTCGAGCTCCGTCTGTGCCTGGACCTGCTGGGCGTCGAGGCGGTCGCCGACAGCCGTCGGCTGCGAGCCGAGCGGCACGCGCAGGGCGTCGGCGAGCGAGTGGGCCGGGTCGGTGGAGAGGACGAGCGTTCGCTGCCCGGCGTCGGCACAGGCCCGCGCGGTGGCGGCGGCCACGGACGTCTTGCCGACGCCGCCCTTGCCGGTGTAGAGGATGGTCCGGGGCGCCACGATGGCGCCGGAGTCTAAGGGCCTATCTCTCAGCTGCGCCCTTGCGCGCGGCGCGCGCCACGTGCAGGGTGCCGGTCGTGGTGCCGACGTTGCCCGCCAGGTCGACCGCGCGCAGGCGCACCTGCAACGGCCCCGCTTTCGCCGGGCGCAGGCTCAGCGCCCGCCGGCCGTAGCCGATGCGCGCCGTGTGGGACCAGACGACGGCGCCCTTGCGCAGGACGGTCGCGGTCACCGTGGAGATCTTGGAGAGCGTGAACGGGATCTTCGCGGCGCTGCCGGCGCGCCCGCGGGCATCGGGCAGCTCGACCACCGGCGGCCGGGTGAGGTCGTCGGTGAAGCTCTGGGCCTTGTCGCAGTAGACG
>JAXDHL010000397.1:0-2704 GCA_034664525.1 Solirubrobacteraceae bacterium | reverse complement strand
TCGTCGGTCTGGCAGTCATAGAAGAGGTAGCCGCCGGTGGGCGTGCGGTCCGCCAGCGCGGGCAGCAGCTCGAGCACGTCCGGGCCGGAGATCACGCGGTGGCGCGCCCGGCTCCAGTCGGCTTCGTCGCGCACCCGCCGGCGCCGCCGCAGCCGGTCGACCGCCATCACGTCGTAGGCGTTCAGCCCGAGGCCGACGACGCGGTCCAGCCGCGCTCCGTCGAACGCGGGCACCACGAACCGCAGCGGCTTGACGAGGTGCGGCGCGAGGTTGACGTTGATCTGGCGCTCCAGCAGCGCCTCGCGCACGAGCCCGAGGTCGAAGTTCTGCAGGTAGCGCAGCCCGCCGTGGACGAGCTTGGACGACCGCGACGACGTGCCCGAAGCAAAGTCCGCCCGCTCGACCAGCGCCACGGAATACCCCCGCGTGGCCGCGTCGAGCGCCACCCCGGCACCGGTGATCCCACCGCCGATGACGAGCACGTCGAACGGCTCGGACGCAAGCGTGTCGACGGCGTCGGCGCGAGAGAGCACGTCCTGCGAGGCTATCGCCCTCGATGCCCGAAGGATTCGTGCAGGCCCTGTGGCGCTTCCCCGTGCTCGGGATGCGGGGCGAGCAGCTGCGGTCCTCGCAGGTCGACACGCGCGGCATCGCGGGCGATCGCCAGCACTTCGCGACCGGCCCCGAGGGCATGCTCACACCGCAGGATCTGCCCGGGCTCGGGCTGTGGACCGCGGCGTTTCCGTTCAACCCGGACGGCGCGATCGTGCCCGACCGCCCGCCGCCCTTCCCGCTGCTGACCGCCCCGAACGGGACCAAGAACTACCGCTGGGGCGACCCGCGACTCGCTTTCGCGCTCGAGCGCGACCTCGGTCGCCCGGTCGAGCTCGTCCGCGATCTCGACCTCACCCGCGGCGTGATCGTCGCCGCCACCCCTCCGGAAGGGGAGCGAGCGGCCGCCGGGATCAACATCCAGCTGCACCTCGAGCCGCCCGCCGGCGGGTGGGCTGGGCGGGAGCTTGCATTTCGGGACGGCGTCCGCCTCCGGCTGGTGGCGTCACGCGGTGATGGACCGGGGATCGAAGCGAGAGTCGTGGAAGCTGGCCGTTTGCTTCTCGGCGAGCCGGTCAACCTGAGTTAGGCTTCGGTCAATCATCGCGAATCTTCAAGGAGGACCGGACCGCCGTGCTGCGCATCGATGAGACTTCTGGGACGCTCGTGGCGCCGCAGGCTTCCGGGCTCGTGCAGGAGAGCCCGCCTGACCGCGAAGAGCTGCTCGGGCTGGTGACCTCCTCGTGGGACGCCTTCGCGGGTGAGCTGGGCCTGTCCGGCGTGCGGCTGCTCGCACGCGAGCCCGTGCCGTACGTGGACCTCCTCGGCCTCGACGAGACGGCCAACCGCGTCGTCGTGATCCTCGTGACGGGCGACACGGTCGAGTGGCAGCTCGGCCGCGCGCTCGGCGCCGCGGCCGACGTCGCCTCGTGGGACCGCGAGCGCCTGCTGAGCGTCAACGCCGAGCTCGAGTCGATCGACGGCACCCAGTCCCCCGCGCTGGTCCTCGTGGCCGGCGGCTATGACCCGCGGGCGTTGGCCACGATCGACTGGCTGGCGAGCCGCCACGACGTCCCGGTCTCCGCCTACACGGTGGCGATGGTCCGCTTCGGCGGCGAGCGCCTGCTCTCCGTCCGGCGCGAGCCCGCCGAGGAGGCCGAGCGCGGCCACGACGTCGACTGGCTGCTCTCCGGCGCCGGCGTGACGACGGCCGCACCCCGGGCCGACGACGGCTACACGGAAGCGCCCCCGGCCTAGCCGAAGAAGAGGCTGAACACGCCCCAAAGCCCGTCGGGGCGCCAGTCGATCGGCGCCCCGCGCCGCATGCGCATGACCTCGTGGCCGGCGCTGCAGCCGAGCGCGCGCATCGTCTCGACCGCGGCCGTGTTGGACTCCGGCACCGCCATCCGGACGCCCGGAGCGACCATCGCACGCAGCAGCGCCTCGCCGGCGGCGGGGTCGCGGGCGATGATCGGCAGCGCCGGCCACGGCGGTCTGAGCGCGACCGCGGACAGGTCGGGCGTCGCCACCGCTCCTGACAGCCCCGCGTCGACGGCGAGCACACGGGATTCGCCCGTCACCCACCGGTCCAGCTCCAGCACCGCATCCCGGTCGGCCGCCGTCAGCCTGCGGAAGCCGTTCGGGCTCGGCGCGACCCGATCCGGAGGGGCGAAGAACACCCGGAAGCGCTCCTCGACCTCGAAGCCGAGGCGCTCGTAGATCGGCCGCCCGGCCACGCTCGCGAGCAGCAGGAGCGACTCGCGCGGGCCGAGGGCGTCGATCGCCGTCTCGGTCAGCCGCTGCCCCAGTCGCTCGCCGCGCGCCTCGGGGACGACCGCGATGCCGCCGAGCCAGCCGGTCGGCCCGAAGCCGACGCTCGATCCCGTGCCGACGACCGCCCCGTCGCGCTCGGCGACGAGGAAGTGCCCGTCCGGGTCGTGGCCGACGGTCGTGTAGACGCTGGGTGGCGCCACGACGAGGTTGAAGGCGACGCCGATGACCTTCAACGCCGCGTCGTAGTCGGTGGGGGTGGTGGGGCGGATCAGCACGGCCGGAGACCCTAGATGTTCTGCGTCTGACCCGGACTCGAGCGCGGCCCAGAGGGCGGTCAAGGCGAAGAAGACCGCGACCGGCAAGCTCAGCGCCAAGGTCC
>JAXDHL010000396.1:0-2523 GCA_034664525.1 Solirubrobacteraceae bacterium | reverse complement strand
GGTCGGCCGCCCGCGACGTCTCCCCCGCCGGGCGCAGCGGCGGCTCGCGCCGCGCCCGCCGCGACGCGGCGCTGCGCCCCCAGGAGCGCCTCGCCGCGCTGCTGTCCGGTCGCGACGCCGTGCTCGCCTGCGAGGAGATGGCGCTGCGCGCCCGGACCGACCTGGTCAGCGCGCGCCCGCGCGAGGCCGCGCTGCAGGCGCACCTCGCACTGGAGGCCGCGGTCGCCGAGCTGCAGGCGTTCCGCGAGGAACGCGCCGTCGCCGAGCGCCTGCCCGACCTCGAGGCCCGCCGCGACCGGCTCGCCGCCGCCGCCAACGAGGCGCTGCACGGCGGCCCGTCCGAGGCGACGATGACGGCGGTCGAGGAGGGGCTGCGCGCGGTCGAGTCCGCGCTGCGCGCCCGCGCCGCGAACGCCCGCTACTGACCGCCGGTCAAGCGCGACACGGCGGCGTCGAACGCTCGCGTCGGCAGTGCGGCGCGCAGGGCGACCTGGACGCGCGCGTCGGCGCCGATGAGGTAGCGAGCGCGCGGGCGGTCGTCGGTCAGCGCCTTCAGGACCGCGGCGGCGACCTTCTCCGGCGGGGAGGTCTGCTTCTGGGTGCGCCGGATCGCCTTGCGCATGCCGACGAACCGCTCGCCGTAGAGCGCGCGGTGCTCGGGGCTCAGCGCCGCCTCGGTGGTGTCGGCGACGTCGAGCGCGCCGCGCCACAGGTCGGTGTCGATCGACCCCGGCTCGACGAGCGACACCGCGATCGACCACGGCCGCAGCTCGATGCGCAGCGCGTCGGCCAGCGCCTCGATCGCGAACTTGGACGCGTTGTAGGGGCCGGTGAACGGCGTCGACACCCGCCCGCTGACCGAGGAGACGAACACGATCCGCCCGCGGCTCGCCCGCAGGCGCGGCAGGACGGCCTGGGTGACTGCCATCTGGGCGACCACGTTGACGTCGAGCTGGCGCCGGAGGTCGTCGAGCGGGACCGTCTCGAGCGGGCCGCTGACCACGATGCCGGCGTTGTTGACGACCGCGTCGAGCGTCGCCGGCAGCGCCGCGCCGAGGCCGGCGACCTGCTCCGGGTCGGTGACGTCGAGCAGCACCGGGGTCACGCCCGGCCGCGCGATCGCGGCGCCGTCGGCCTCCTTGCGCACGCCGGCGATCACGTCCCAGCCGGCCTCGGCCAGCGCGAGCGCGGTGACGCGGCCGATGCCGCGCCCGGCGCCGGTGATCAGGACCGAGGGCAAGTCGCGCACCCTACCGGCGCCGGGTGGCGCTCGCGCCGCCCGCGCCCGGCCTGGCTCAAAGCGCGGCCAGCACGGCCTCGAGCTCCGCGGCCACGTCGCCTTCGAGCTTGAGCACCGCGTCGGCGTCATACGGCGTCGGCCCCGCGGTCACGATCGCGACGTCGCCGCCGGCGGCCATCGTGATCTGCGGCAGCCCGGCGACCGGGTGCACCTCGAGCGACGAGCCGACGCACAGCAGCAGGTCGGCCGACGCCGCGAGCGCGAAGGCGCGATTGATCGCCGCCTCGGGCAGCAGTTCGCCGAACAGGACGACGTCCGGCTTCAGCGGGTGCCCGGCGCGGCAGCGCGGCACGCCGTCGGGCGCGCGCTCCAGCCGCTCGCGGACCTCGTCGAGCGCGACCCGCTCGCCGTCGTACAGGCAGGAGGCGTGGGCGATCGACCCGTGCACCTCGATCAGGTCGGCGGTGCCGGCGGCCTCGTGCAGCCCGTCGATGTTCTGCGTGATCACCGGGCCGAGCCGGCCCCGCCGCTGCAGCTCCGCCAGCGCGTGATGCGCGGCGTTGGGGCGCTTGCCGCGCAGCATCGCGAACCGCTGGCCGTAGAAGGACCAGAAGCGCTCCGGCTCGAGCCGGAAGACGGAGATGTGGGCGACCTCCATCGGGTCCACGTTCTCCCACAGCCCCGTGCCCGGCGAGCGGAAGTCGGGGATCCCGCTCGGCACGGAGATCCCCGCGCCGGTGAGGGCGACGACGGTGCCCGCCGCGCGGATCCGCGCGGCGAGGTCGCCGGCGGTGGCGGTCGCCGTCACCGCCCGGTCCAGCGCGGTGTGCGCTTGGCCAGGAACGCGGCGATGCCCTCCCTGGCGTCCTCGGAGGCGAACGCCGACGCGAAGCCCTGCTTCTCGTCCACGATGCCGGTCTCCAGGTCGCCGGCGTGGGAGACCTGCTTGATCTGCTGCACCGCGATCGGCGCCTGGCCCGCGAGCTTGCGCGCCCAGGACAGCGCCTCGTCGAACAGCTCGTGGTCGGCGACGACGCGGTTAACCAGGCCGTGCTCGTAGGCGTCCTCGGCGGAGATCGCGTCGCCCGTGAGGTTCATCTCGAGCGCCTTCGCCGGGCCGGCCAGGCGCGGCAGCCGCTGGGTGCCGCCGAACCCGGGGATGATCCCGAGGTTGATCTCGGGCTGGCCGAACGTGGCCGAGAACGCGGCCAGGCGCACGTCGCACGCCATCGCCAGCTCGCAGCCGCCGCCGAACGCGAGCCCGTTGACGGCCGCGATCGTGG
>JAXDHL010000395.1:0-3289 GCA_034664525.1 Solirubrobacteraceae bacterium | reverse complement strand
GACCCTCGCCGACGTCCGCTCGCGCGGCACGCTGACCGAGGCCGACGTCAACGCCGCGATGCGCGAGATCCGCCTCGCGCTGCTCGAGGCCGACGTGAACTTCAAGGTCGTCAAGTCGTTCACGGCGACGGTCAAGGAGCGCTGCCTGGGCGCTGACGTGCTGGGCAGGCTCAACCCCGGCCAGCAGGTCGTCAAGATCGTCAACGAGGAGCTCACCGCGCTGATGGGCGGCGCGAGCGCCTCGGTCGCCTTCGCGCCGCGCCCGCCGACGGTGATCCTCATGGCAGGCCTGCAGGGCTCGGGCAAGACGACCGCCGCCGCGAAGCTCGCGCGCTTCCTCCACGACGAGCACGGGTCGTCGGTCGCGCTCGCCGCCTGCGACGTCTACCGGCCGGCGGCGGTCGACCAGCTCGTGAAGGTCGGCGGCCAGGTCGGCGCGACCGTCTACGAGCAGGGCACCGACAAGGACCCGGTCGACATCGCCGCGTGGGCGCTGGACCGCGCCAAGCAGGAGGGCAAGGACGTGCTGATCGTCGACACGTCCGGGCGCCTGCACGTCGACACGGAGCTCATGGACGAGCTCGTGAAGATTCGCAAGGCGGTCAAGCCGACGACGGTGCTGCTCGTCGTCGATGCGATGACCGGCCAGGACGCGGTCAACGTCGCCGAGCAGTTCGCCTCCGCCGTCGCGTTCGACGGCGTCCTCATGACGAAGCTCGACGGCGACGCCCGCGGCGGCGCCGCGCTCTCGGTCAATGCCGTCACCGGCAAGCCGATCCTCTTCGCGTCCACGGGCGAGAAGCTCGACCAGTTCGAGCGCTTCCACCCCGACCGCATGGCGCAGCGGATCCTCGGCATGGGCGACGTCCTGTCGTTCATCGAGAAGGCCGAGGCGCAGATCGACGAGGACGAGGCCAAGGAGCTCGAGCGCAAGCTCCGGCGCAACGAGTTCACCTTCGAGGATTTCCTGTCACAGCTGAAGATGATGCGCAAGATGGGCCCGCTGCAGTCGCTGCTGGGCATGATCCCGGGCTTTCAGGGCGCTGCGCTGAAGAACGTCAAGGTCGACGAGCGCGAGCTCGACCGCATCGAGGCGATCATCCTGTCGATGACCCCGCTGGAGCGCCGGCGGCCCGATCTCATCAAGGGTTCGCGGCGTCTGCGGATCGCGCGGGGGTCGGGGACGACGGTCCAGCACGTCAACCAGCTGGTCAAGCAATTCGGTCAGATGCAGAAGATGATGAAGCAGATCGGCAAGGGCAAGATGCCGGACCTGCAGGCGCTGATGCGTCAGGGCCGCTAGTCTGACTGCCACATGGCTGTTCGACTGAGACTTACCCGAGTGGGTGGCAAGAAGGATCCGATCTGGCGCATCGTCGTCGCTGATCAACGCTCGCCGCGCGACGGTCGCGTGATCGAGACGATCGGCCACTACAACGCACAGACCGAGCCGTCGACGATTCGCGTCGACGAGGAGCGTGCGCGCCACTGGCTCGACCGCGGTGCGCAACCGTCGGACCAGGTGCGCAAGCTGTTGCGCATCCAAGGCATCTCCTAGCGCCGGCGATCCGGCTGTGCAGGAGCTGCTCGAGTATCTCGCGCGGGCCCTGGTGGACGATCCCGAGGCCGTGGTCGTCGAGCAGTTCGACGAGGACGACGGCAGCGTGGTCCTCGAGCTGGCCGTCGGCGAGAACGACTACGGCAAGGTCATCGGCCGCGGCGGACGCACCGCCAATGCGCTGCGGACCGTGCTGAAGGCCGCCGCCGTCAAGGAAGGCTGCCGCGTGTTCGTCGACATCGTCGACTAGCCGGGGCGTTCGCGGGTCACGAGATGGCCGCACCGGACGTCCTCAACGCCGGCCGCATCGGCCGACCGCATGGCCTCGACGGCTCGTTTCACGTCACGCGGCCGCGTCCCGCCCTGCTGCCGCTCGGCGGCTTCGTGCGCGTGGGGGAGAGCCGGCGCGTGGGGGAGAGCCGGCGACAGCTCGTGCGCCGCAGCGGCACCGACGACCGGCCGATCCTGCGCCTGCACGGCGTCGCCGACCGCGCCGGCGCGGAGGCGCTGCGCGGGAGCGATCTGTACGTCGCCCGCTCGGCCGCGCCCACGCTCGGCGAGGGGGAGTACTGGGCGGAGGATCTGCGCGGCTGTCGCGTCGTGACCGCCGGCGACCGCGAGCTCGGCGTCGTCGACGACCTGCGCGCGCTGCCGTCGTGCGAGGCGCTCGAGGTCGGCGACCTGCTCGTGCCGATGGTCGGCGACGCGGTGCTCGCCGTCGACGTCGTGGCGCGCCGGATCGTCGTGGATGCGCAGTTCCTCGGGCTCGAGGAGGCGGACGGGGAGGGCTCCTCGCCCGATGCCGGACCTGGACCGGCACCGGCAGCGGGACCGGGACCGGCACCGGCGGAGGCAGCGCCAGCAGCGGCCGATGTGCCGCCGCTGTCGCCGGACGCAGCGCGGGGCTGAGCCCTGCGCCTCGACGTCGTCACGCTGTTTCCCGACTGGTTTGACTGGTTCTCGTCGCAGCGCCACGTGGCCAACGCGCTCGCCGCGGGGCACGAGCTGCGCACGCTCGACCTGCGCGAGCACACGCCGCTGAGCGGCGGGCAGGTCGATGACACCCCGTTCGGCGGCGGCGCCGGGATGCTGCTGCGCGTCGACGTCATGGACGCCGCGCTGCGCGCGCACTACGGGGTCGATCCGGTCGACCTGCGCAACGAGCGGCGCGTCATCGCGCTGACGCCGGGTGGGCGGCTGCTCGACGACCGGCTCGTCGACGAGCTCGCGGGCGAACCCGAGATCACGCTGCTGTGCGGGCGCTACGAGGGATTCGACGAGCGCATCGTCGAGCACTTCGCCAGCGACGCCGTGTCGATCGGCGAGTACGTGCTGGCGGGCGGCGAGCTCGCGGCGATGGTCGTCTGCGACGCGCTGATCCGCAAGCTGCCCGGAGCCCTCGGCCACGCGGACAGCGCGATCGAAGAGTCTTTCAGCGAGGCGCTCGAGGGCGCTCCGGAGTATCCGCACTACACGCGGCCGGTCGAGTGGCACGGCCAGCGCGTGCCAGACGTGCTGCTCTCGGGCGACCACGCGCGGGTGGCGGAATGGCGCAAGGAGCAGAGTCGCGAGCGTGGTCGCGCGCGGCGGCCGGAGTATCCGCACTACACGCGGCCGGCGGAGTACCGCGGCTGGCGTGTGCCCGACGTGCTGCTGTCGGGCCATCACGAGGAGATCCGACGCTGGCGCGCGCGGCGCTCGCGGGAGCGCGCGGAGGGCGGCGGGTCCACC
>JAXDHL010000394.1:0-3178 GCA_034664525.1 Solirubrobacteraceae bacterium | reverse complement strand
TCGATCCCGGACTCGATGATCGTCGTCGCCACCAGCACGTCGGCGTCGCCGCGCAGGAAGGCGAGCATCCGCTGCTCGAGCTCGTCCGGCTCGAGCTGGCCGTGGCCGACGATGAAGCGCGCGCCGGGGCACAGCGCGCGCAGGCGCTCGGTGACCTCGTCGATGTCCTCGACCCGGTTGTGCAGGAAGAACGCCTGCCCTCCGCGATTGACCTCGCGCTCGAGCGCCTGCTTGACCAGCTGCTCGTCGTACTCGCCGACGTAGGTCTTGATCGGCCGGCGGCCCTCGGGCGGGGTCTCGATGACCGAGATGTCGCGCAGGCCGGCCATCGACATCTGCAGCGTGCGCGGGATCGGCGTCGCGCTCATGGCGATGACGTCGACCTTGAGCTTCATCTGGCGCAGCAGCTCCTTCTGCTTGACGCCGAAGCGCTGCTCCTCGTCGACGATCAGCAGCCCGAGGTCCTTCGCCCGTACGTCCCGCGAGAGCAGCCGGTGGGTCCCGATGAGGATGTCCGCCTTGCCCTCGCTGAAGCGCTTGACGGCGTCGCGCTGCTCCGCCGCCGGGCGGAAGCGCGAGACGTGCTCGATCTCGAACGGCGTGTCGCGCAGGCGCTCGACGAACGTGCCGTAGTGCTGCTGGGCGAGGATCGTCGTCGGGACGAGCATCAGGACCTGCTTGCCCTCCCCCATCGCCTTGACCGCGGCCCGCAGCGCGACCTCGGTCTTGCCGTAGCCGACGTCGCCGCAGATCAGGCGGTCCATCGGGCGCTCGGACTCCATGTCGCCCTTGACCTGCTCGATCGCCTCGCGCTGGTCCGGCGTCTCGCGGTAGGGCCAATTGGCCTCGAGCTCGAGCAGCTCCTCCGGGTCCTCGCCGAACTGGTGGCCGCGGCGGCGGCGGCGCTCTGCGTAGAGGTTCAGCAACTCGCCCGCGAGCTCCTGGGCGGCCTTGCGGGCGCGCGCCTTGATCGTCTCCCAGCGCGTGCCGCCGAGCTTGGACAGCGGCGGGTGGACGCCGCCCGCGCCGACATAGCGGGAGATCTTGGCCAGCTGGTCGACCGGCAGGAAGACCTTGTCGGTGCCCGCGTACTCGAGGTTGAGGTAGTCGCGGGTGACCCCGGCGACGGTCTTGGTGTCGAAGCCGGCGAAGCGGGCCAGGCCGTGGTCCTCGTGGACGATGATGTCGCCGGTGCGCAGGTCGGCGAACGAGCGCAGCGCGCCCTTGCGGGTGCCTGCCGATCCCCGCCCGCCTCGCTCCTGGCGCTGGCGGCGGTGGGCGACCAGGCGCCCCTCGGGGATCACGGCGAGCTGGAACTGCGGCGCGATGAAGCCGTCGCGCAGGCGCGCCTCGACGAACCGCAGCGGCGATGCCGCGTCCGCACCCCACTGCGCCTTCAGGCGACCGAGGTTGTAGGCGGCTCGCTCGCCGGTGCCCTTGTTGGCCCAGGCGACGACCGTCGTGTAGCCGGAGCGGGTGAGCTTCTCGAGCTCGGGCTCGGCGGCCGCGAGCGAGCGGGCGGCGACGTCGGCCGCCTGGGCGCGGAACTCCATCGGCTGGCCGGCGTCCAGCGCGGACAGCCGGATGCGGCCGCGCTCCGCCAGCGTCTCGAGGATCCCGTCCGGCCTCACGTAGAGCTTGCCGGCCTCGGCGTCGTGGAAGGCCGTGCAGACGTCGGACCAGTTGTCGCGCAGCGCGGGCTCGAGGTCCTCCTCGGCGGCGACGATCACCTGCGCGTCGGCGGGTACGAGGTCGAGCAGCTCGCGGAAGGACTCGAGCGGCAGCAGCTCGGCGATGTCCGGGCGCTCGTCCTCGAGCACGGCCAGCTCGGCGGCCTCGCGGTGCTCGGCGGCCAGCTCGGCGGCGGGCGCGATCTCGACCGCGTCCGTGTCGCCCAGGCTGCGCTGGGTGAAGGTCGAGAACCAGCGCAGCGACTCGACCTCGATGTCGAACAGCTCGACGCGGACCGCGCGCTCCTCGGTGGCCGGGAAGACGTCGACGATGCCGCCGCGCATGGCGAACTGGCCGCGCTCCTCGACCTGCTCGACGCGCTCGTAGCCGGCGGCGACGAGGTCCCGGGCGAGCTCGTCGAGGTCCAGCAGGTCGCCCTTGGCGATCGCGAGCGAGTGCGGGCGCAGCGAGGGGTCGGGCACCTTCTCGCTCAGCGCGACGGCGGACACGATGACCACCGGCGCGTCGTCGCCCGGCTTGCGCTCATCCATCAGGGCGTCGAGCGCGGCGACCCGCAGGCCGGTCAGGTGCGGTGGCGGCGTGAGGTGGGACTCGTAGGTGACGCCGCGGCTCGGATAGAAGCGGACGAGCCTGGGGCGCAGCCAGGCGCGCACGTCGGCGGCGAGCTCGCGCGCGTGGCGGTCGTCGCCGGCCACGACGACCGTCGGGCGGCTCGGATCGTGGTCGGCCAGGGCGGCCACGAGCGCCGGCCGCAGCGACATCGAGACGAACGCGCGGCCGCCCTCGTCGTGCAGGCGCTCGGCGTCGGGATGGGTCGAGATCTGGGTGAGGAGCGGGCGAAGCGACATCGGTCGGAGCACGCCGAACGACCGCGCAGACGTGCGCGGCGGGGTGCCCTGTGAGTCTACGAGCCGCTACGCGCCGGCGATGACGCGCTCGGCCTCGTCAGCTGCCCGGCCGACCAGGTCGGCGACGTCGGCCTTCGACTGGCGCCAGGAGCCGAGCACGTAGGCCGCGACGATCTCCGGATCGGTCGAGTCGGGCCGCCCCACGCCGACGCGCACGCGCTGGAAGTCCGCCGACCCGAGCTCCTGCTTGAGCGACTTCAGGCCATTGTGGCCGGCCAGGCCGCCGCCGAGCCGTGAGCGGACCTCGCCGAACGGCAGGTCGATCTCGTCGTGCAGGACGAGGATGCGGTCCAGGTCGAGCTTGTAGGCGCCGCGTGCCGGTCCCGCCGAGCGGCCCGACTCGTTCATGAAGGTCTGCGGCTGCAGGACGGCGACGCGCGGACCGGCGATGCCGGCCCGGCCTTCGGCCAGCTCGCCGGCGAACTTCTTCTTCGGCTTGCCGAGGTCCCAGCGGCGCATGAGCTCGCGCGCGACCAGGAAGCCGACGTTGTGCGGTGAGTGCGCGTAGGAAGGGCCCGGATTCCCGAGCCCCACGATCAGCCAGTCGACCGGAGCCGACGCCCCGAAGCGCACCTACG
>JAXDHL010000393.1:0-4711 GCA_034664525.1 Solirubrobacteraceae bacterium | reverse complement strand
GCCGTCGCGGGGCCGGCGACGCCGGCGGCCGGGACGGCGGTCGTCACCGGCTCGCCCTGTCCGGCCTGGCCCTCCTCGGCGTCCTCGGCGTCCTGATCGCCGTCGTCGCCGGCGGGCGGCGGCGCGGCGGCGGGCGGCGGAGTCGCGGCGGCGGGCGGCACGACGGGCTGCTCGACCGCGGTCGGCTCGGCGACCGGCTCGCCCTCGACCGGTGCCTTGCCGTTGCCGGAGGCGGCGGCGGCGACCTCGGCCGGCTTGGCCTCGCCGTCGGCGGGCTCGGCGGCGGCCGCGGCACCGGCGGCGGTGGCGGCCGCGCCGCCACCAGCAGCGGCGGCGGCGGTCGCCGGCTTGGGCGTCCCGCCCGCGGCGGTGGCCGGCTGGGCCGGCGGCTTCTGCGGCGCGGGCTGGCGGACGCGGCGCGCCTGATCGGCCTGCGCCATCACGCGCTCCTCGAGCTCCTGCGCACGTTCGGGTGCGCGCCCGGCCCATTCGCGCAGGCGCTTGAGCTCGCGTGCCTGGGCGAAGTAGAGAACCGTGAGAATGGCGAGTCCGAAGAAGGCCACGATGCCCACGTAGGCACCGCCCTTCTGGATCAGGTCGCTCAAGGTGACCGCGAAGGGGACCATGCGAAGCGCCGCAGTCTAGGTGGGTTCCCGGACCGTCACCGGGCCACCGGGGTCGACGTGGGCGATCGGCGTCTCCTCCGAGGCGCCGTTCGAGCTCGCCGCCGAGGCCGCGGCGGCGGCGTCCGCGGGTACGCGCACGAGCGCCAGCTCGGCCACCTCGGCGGCCAGCCGGGTCGCGTCGCCTTCGAGCACGAGCAGCCCCACGTGGTCGAAGGTCTCCTCGACCCATTCCGGGTTCAGGCGCGGCCGGTCGGCCCGCAGGATCCGCGCCGCCTCGGTGACCACGGGCGTCTCGTAGGCGTTGAAGAGGTCCTCGTGGGTCTTCTCGCCGGGGCGCGCGCCGACGATCTGGATCGCGATGTCGCGGCCCGGCTCGAGGCCCGACAGGCGGATCATCTGCTCGGCGAGATCCATGATCCGCACCGGCTCGCCCATCTCGAGCACGAACACCTCGCCGCCGCGCGCCATCGAGCCCGCCTGCACGATCAGCTGCACGGCCTCCGGGATCGTCATGAAGTAGCGCGTCATCTCCGGATCGGTGACCGTGACCGGTCCGCCGTTGGCGATCTGGCGGCGGAAGATCGGGACCACCGAGCCGCTCGAGCCGAGCACGTTCCCGAACCGCACCGCCGTGAACACCGTGTCGGGATGGCGATGGCATGCGGCCTCGACCTGCCACTCGGCGAGCGCCTTCGACGCGCCCATCACGGTCGCCGGCGCGACGGCCTTGTCGGTCGACACGAGCACGAAGATGTGCACGCCGGCGTCGCCGGCGACGCGTGCCATCACCCGCGTGGCCAGCGCGTTGTTGCGCACGGCCTCGACCGGGTTGGCCTCCATCATCGCCACGTGCTTGTAGGCGGCGGCGTGGAAGACGACCGCGGGCCGGTGCTCGGCGAACACCTCCCGCATGCGCTCCTCCTCCTTGCAGTCGGCGACCACGGCGGCCACGTTGAGCACGTGGCGGTCCTCGATCAGCTCGCGCTCGATCGCGAACAGGTTGTCCTCGGCGTGGTCGACGAGCACGAGTTGCGCCGCGCCGACGCGCGCGATCTGGCGGCACAGCTCGGAGCCGATCGAGCCGCCGGCGCCGGTGACCATCACGACGCGACCGGACAGGTACTCGCCGACGCGCTCGACCTCCATCCGCACCGGGTCGCGGCCGAGCACGTCCTCGACGCGCACCTCGCGAACCTGGCGGACCATCCGCCCGCCGCCGCGCAGCAGCTCGAAGACGGTCGGCAGCGTGCGCACCGGGACGCCGCGGGCGCGGCAGGCGCTGACGACCTTGGCGCGCAGCGCACCCGAGGCCGACGGGATCGCGATCAGCACCTCGTCCGGCTCGACGTCGTCGAGGATCCGCGTCAGCCGCCCGGTGCCTCCGTGCACGCGCACGCCGGCGATGCGCAGGCCGCGCTTGCGCGGGTCGTCGTCCACGAAGCCGACCGGTCGCAGTCCGAGGTCGGGGTTGCGCATGATCTCCTTGAGCACCAGCCGGCCGCCCTCGCCGGCGCCGACGATCAGCACCGAGCGCGCGCCGCGCCGCGGGCGATACGACCCGACGGGGCGCTCGTAGAACAGCCGCACGACCCAGCGCGCGGCCAGGGTGAACGTGAGCGTAAGCAGGAAGAAGAGGGCGATCACGCCAGTCGGCGGGCTCACGCCTTCGAAGCCGGTCGCGGTGTTCACGTAGGCCGGGTCGAGCACGGCGATGCCGCCGACCGTCAGCAGCGTCGCGACGAACACCGCCTGGACCACGCGCAGCAACTCGCGCTGCGAGGCATAGCGCCACCAGTGCCGGTACAGGCCGAACGCCCAGAACACGAGGATCGATCCGACCACCGCGATCGTCACCGACCGATCCAGCAGCTGCTGGTAGCGCTCGGGCGCGCCCTCGTCGAAGCGCAACTGGTAGGAGAGGAAGTACGCGAGCGCCACCAGTCCGGCGTCGAGCGCGATCTGGGGCAGCGCGTGACGGTGGACAGGGACGGCCGCGGACCGCAGGCGGCGGCGCATCACGGGAAGTGTACGCCGAGGGGGGACAGCAGCAGATCCGTGAACGCGGCCGGATCGCGGCGGATGCGCGGCGGCGACTCGCCGCTGCGGCGCGTCACCACGAGCTCGTCGGGGTCGGCGAGCTTGCGCAGCCGGCCGCCGGCGATCAGGGCGGCGTCGACCGCGCCGAGGCGGCCCTCGAAGGTGGTGAAGACCGGCGTGCCGAGCGCGACCGCCTCGCGGTTCATGGTCCCGCCCGCGGAGACCACGAGGTCGGCGTGGGCGACCAGCGACTGCGCGTCGACCGCCCGCTCCGGGATCACGAAGCCGCCCGCCTTGTGCAGCTCGGCCCGCTGCTCGGCGGTGCGCGGGAGCACGACGACCTGGGCCTGCGGGCGCAGCCGCTCGAGCACCTGCCCGAACAACGGGTTCTCGAAGCGGTGGTAGAGGGAGACGTCCGGCGGCGTGCGGACGATCGCCAGCGGCGCGCCTGCGTCGAGCCCGAGCTCGTCGAGCACGGCCCGGTCCGGCTCGAAGTCCGCCAGGTAGTACTCCTCCTTGAGCCCCGGGTAGCCGTGCAGCTTGCGCGGCGTCGCGCCGTAGGCCCGCAGGCGCTCGGGCGGGATCACGTCGGGCACCACGACCGCCTGGGCGAGCCGGCAGTTGACCGAGTGCTGCACGCGAGCGAACTCGTAGTCGAACGTCGTCGAGCACGGGATCCGCAGCAGCGCCGCCGCCACCGTGACGTCGTTGGAGCCATGGCCCAGCGCGAGGTCGAAGCGCCGCCCGCGCGCCCAGCGAGCCAGCGCGAACGAGCGGTCGAACAGACCCAGCGCCTTCGCGGACAGCTTCCCGCCACGATGACGGCCGATCGCCTCGTGCTCGATCCCGAAGCGCTCGCACAGCGCGAGCGTCTGCGCGAAGTCGCGCGCCGTCACGCGCACCTCCGCACCGCGAGCGCGCAGGACCTCGATGACCGGACGCATCACCAGCACGTGCGGGGAGTTGGTCAGGTCGATCCACACGCGCATACGCGCGGGGCAACCTAGCGTCCAGCCCTGGCGGAACCCGCGCGGTCGGGTTATGGTCGGGCGGCTCAGGGAACTCCCTGACCGCGCGCATGTTCACCTCCCAGCGTCTGAAGGCCGTCCCCGCCCCCGGTGCCGTCGAAGTCCGCGAGCAGCGGCTCGACGAGGTCGTGCACCAGCTCGAGGTCCGCGGCTCGGTGTCGCCCGAGAACGTCGGCGAGGTCGCCCGGCGGATCGACCGCGCGCTGCAGGCGGGCGTGCGCTGGCTGATCGTCGACATCGCCGGCGCCGACCCGGTGTCGGACCCGATGCTGCACGCGCTGGTCGCGACCGCGCGCGAGTGCCGGACGCGCCGCGGCGAGGTCATCGTGACCGGCGCGACGCCCGCGGTCACCGCGCGCCTCACCGCCTTCGATCAGGCCGAGCGCCCCGCGATGGCCGCCAGCGTCGACCAGGCGATCATCATCCTCAAGATGCTGCGGCCGAAGACGCAGCTCGGCGGGCGCGCGCGGCAGCGGGTGACCTCGCTGACGCTGCCCCGGATCGAGCCGCGGCCGCTTGGTTGAGGCATCGTTCAGGCACGATCCCTAGCCTGACCGGCTCGTGCATCTCGTCACCGCCTCCGTCACCGACGGCCTGGTCAACTTCGCCGTCCGGGTCATCAACGACCTCGGGCTCCCGGGCATCTTCGCGCTCATGGTCGCCGAGAGCGCGTGCATCCCGATCCCGTCCGAGGCCACCTTCCTGTTCGCGGGCTTCAACGTCGCGCTCGGGGAGTACTCGCTGCTCGCGGTCGTCGCAACCGGCACGGCCGCCAACGTCGTCGGCTCCTGGATCGCGTACGCCGTCGGCTACTACGGCCGCGTCGACATCCTCGAGAAGCACGGGCGCAAGCTGCACATCAAGCCCTCGCACCTGCGCTGGGCCGACGACTGGTTCGCGAAGTATGGATCGGCAACCGTGTTCTTCACGCGCATGCTGCCGCTCGTGCGCACGTTCATCTCGCTGCCGGCCGGCGTCGCGCGGATGCCGTTCTGGCGCTTCACGGTGCTCACGACGCTC
>JAXDHL010000392.1:0-13658 GCA_034664525.1 Solirubrobacteraceae bacterium | reverse complement strand
CTCGTGACGGTGCCCGCCGGCTGACGTCGGCGCCACGCATCACCCGTCGAGCACGGTCAGGTCGAGATCGCGCAGGCGGACGGGATCGGCGAGCAGGTCGATCTCGACGATCTTCCCCTGGACGACGGTGAAGCCGGCGACCGTGACGGGCTGGTCGCGCGGGGTCACCACGAAGCCGGCGGTTCCGTTCACGATCGCGGGTCGCGCGAAGCGGGCGAGGCGGGCGAAGGTGAGGGTCCGCGTGGCCACGTCGCGCGCGCCGCGCAGCTCGGCCGGGCCGCCCTCGGCGGCTCCGCGGTCGACCCGCAGCACGACGTCCGGGTCGAGCACGGCGACCAGCGCGTCGAAGTCGCCCTCGCGGGCGGCGGCCAGGAAGGCGTCGACGAGCTCGCGCTGGCGGGGCAGGTCCGCGTCGGCCGCCGGTGCACCGCGGACGCGCCGGCGGGCGCGGCTGGCGAGCTGGCGGGCGGCGTCCGGGGTGCTGTCGATGATCGGCGCGATCTCGCCGAAGGACACGGCGAACATGTCGTGCAGGACGAACGCGAGCCGTTCCTTCGGCGACAGGGTGTCGAGGACGACCAGCAGGGCGAGCCCGACCGAGTCCGCGATCAGCGCTTCCCGCTCGGGGTCCGCCGTGCCGGAGTCGATGATCACGACCGGCTCCGGGAGCCGGTTGCCGGCGTAGTCCTCCCGCCGCCGGTTGCGGGCCTTGAGCATGTCGAGCGCCACGCGGGCGACCACCGTGGTCAGCCAGCCGGGGAGGTTGGAGATCGCCTCGCCGTCGGAGCGGTTGAGGCGCAGCCACGCCTCCTGGACGGCGTCCTCGGCCTCGGCCGTCGAGCCGAGCATCCGGTAGGCCACGCCGCGCAGCCGCGTGCGGTGCTCCTCGAACTGCGCTGCGATTGCGTCGTCGTTCACGGTCACATCCTCTCGTCCGGCGTCGTCAAAGGGGTGACGACTTGCGACCGGACGATGTGACCGACTCGCGGTCGTTCTCCCCACATCTCCCCCTGGAGGCACGACCCATGGCCGTCCTGACGGCACCCACCACCCGCTCGACCTCGGCGCTCGCCACCCGCCGCGGCAAGCTCATCCTGGCGCTGTTGACGATGGTCGCGTTCCTCGACTTCGTCGACGCGTCGATCGTCAACGTCGCGCTGCCCTCGGTGCGCCGCGACCTGCACTTCTCCGTCCAGGACCTGCAGTGGGTCCTGAGCGGCTACCTGCTCACCTATGGCGGGTTCATGCTGCTCGGGGGCCGCGCCGCCGACCTGTTCGGACGACGACGCATCCTCGTCGCCGGCACGATCCTGTTCGGGTTGTCCTCGCTGACCGGCGGGCTCGCGCAGAGCGAGGCGATGCTGGTCGGAGCCCGGCTGGTGCAGGGCATCGGCGCCGCCATGATGCTGCCCGCCGCGCTGTCGCTGCTCACGACCACCTTCACCGGAACCGACCGGACCAAGGCGCTCGGCGTCTGGGGCGGCGTGGCCGGCTTGGCCTCCGCCGTCGGCGTGCTCCTCGGCGGCGTGCTGTCCGAGGGTCCCGGCTGGCGCTGGGTGCTGCTGGTCAACGAACCGGTCGTGCTCCTGCTGCTCGTGGCCATGTTCCGGCTGCTCCCCGACGACCGGCGCCGCCCGGACCTGCGGCGGCTCGACCTCCGCGGGGCGGTCCTGACGACCTCCGGGATGCTGCTGCTCGTCTACACGCTCGTGAAGGCCCCCGACGTCGGCTGGGGCGCCGCTCGCACCATCGCCGGCCTCGCCGGGGCGGTCGCGCTGCTGGCCGCGTTCGTCGCCAACGAGCGGCGCAGCCGCAACCCGCTGCTGCCGCTGTCGATCCTGCGGGTCAAGGGCCTGGTGGCCGCCGACGTCACCCAGCTGATCGGCATCGCCGGGATCATCTCGATGTTCTTCTTCCTGACGCTGTACATGCAGGGCGTGCTCGGCTACTCGCAGATCCAGACGGGCCTGTCCTACCTGCCGCTGACCTTCGGCGTCGGCATCGCCGCCGGCATCGCCTCGCAGCTGGTGACGCGGATCGGGACACGACCGGTGATGGTCGCGGGTGCGCTGCTGGCTGCCGGCGGAGTGTTCTCGCTCTCGCACGTGCCCGTCGGCGGCTCGTACGCGGCCGACATGCTGCCCGGTCTGCTCGTCGCCTCGTTCGGCCTGGGTGCCATGTTCGTGGCGGTCACCACCGCCGCCAACGAGGGCGTCCCGGCCGAGCAGGCCGGCCTCGCTGCGGCGCTGCTGAACGCCTCGCAGCAGGTCGGCGGCGCGCTCGGCCTCGCGGTCTTCACCGCGATCGCCACCGGCCGGACGCACCACCTCCTGGCGCTGCACAGCGCGCCCGCGGAGGCGCTGACGTCCGGGTTCCAGAGCGCGCTGCTGGCGTGCAGCATCTCGCTGGCCGCCGCGGCCCTGCTCGCCCTGCGCACGACGAACACGTTCGGGGAGAGCACGCACGCCGACGACGTGCCGGCGCCGCCGCTGGCCATGGCCGACGCGGCCTGACCCGCGCGAACGGACGGAAGGAGGCGCTCGATCCGGCGCCTCCTTCCCCGCGCCGCGAAGATGTCGATCGTGACCGACGATGTGGACAAGGCGCAATTGGAGGCGCTCGCCGGCGTCCTGCGGGCCCAACGTGCCGCCGCGCGCCTGACCTTGCGCGAGCTCTCGGCGCTGACGAACGTGTCCAACGCATATCTCAGCCAGGTCGAGCGAGGGCTTCACGAGCCATCGTTGAGCGTGCTGCGCGCGATCGCCTCGGCCCTCGGCACGCCGCTTGGCGCGCTGCTGGCGGGCGCCGGCATGCTCGAGGAGGAGAGCGGGCAGGCTCCACGTGAGACCGAGGCCGCGATCCTCCGGGACCCGGAGCTGACCGAGCCTCAGCGAACGGCGCTGCTCAGCGTGTACCGAAGCTTCGTTCCGCCGAATCGGCCGCGCTGATCAGTCGACCAAGCGATCTGCTCGATATACTACGCAGATGAGACGTCAGTCCTGGCAGGACCTCTACGCCGCCAACCAGGCCGCTATCAGCGCCGCGATGGCCCCTACGGCGGAGGGGCCCGGAGCGTCGACGAGGACGGCCCTCGCGGATCCGGCCCCGAGCCGAGGCCCGCTTGTCCACGTGCCCCGCGGGCTCGATCCGTCCGTCGCGGCGCCGCTCGTGTGCATGCTCCACGGCTGCACGCAGGACCCAGCGACGTTCGCCGCCGCGACGCGCATGAACCAGGCGGCCGACCGGCACGGCTTCATCGTGGTCTACCCGGGCCAGCCGCGCGCCCGCAACGCTCTGGGCTGCTGGAACTGGTTCCGTCCGGAGCACCAGCAGAGAGCCGGCGGGGAACCGCTCGCGATCATCCGCGACATCGACGAGGCGTCGGCCCGGCACAACGTCGATCTCGGGCGCGTGTACGTCGCCGGCCTCTCATCCGGCGGGGCGATGGCGCTGATCCTGGCCGCGTGCTTCCCGGATCGGATCGCGGCCGTGGCCGTGCACTCGGGTCTGGCGTTCGCAAGCGCGCGGGACGTGCGGTCGGCCTACGACGTCATGGCGCGTGGCGGCGTCGACGCCGTCGCGGCGGGGCACGCCGCCCATGCCGCGATGGGCGCTCATGCCAGGGTCGTCCCGACGATGGTGATCCATGGCACGGCGGACAAGACCGTTGCCCCGGTGAACGCGCGCGCGGCGTTGCAGCAGGCGATGGTCGCGAATCAGCTTGCCGCGCCGGGCGCGCGCCGGCATGACGTGGCCCATCCCACCCACGTCAGTCAGGGCCATCCGAATGGGGGTCACCCCTTCGAGCGGCTCATCTGGACGGACGAGCACGACGCCGTGATCTACGAGCTGCTGGAGGTGAAGGGCCTCGCCCACGCATGGTCCGGCGGAGCTCGCGGTGCCGCCCACACGGACGCCGCGGGTCCCGCCGCCGGCGAGGCGATGTGGCGATTCTTCGAGGGGACGACGCCGGGCTGACATCCCCGCAGTCGCGGGTCAGACGAGCGCGGCGAGCTCGTCGTCGCTGAGCTCGTCCGCGAGCGTGAGCGCCGCGAGGTTCTCGCGCAGGTGCTCCAGCGACAGGGTGCCGGGGATCGGCGCCGTGACGGGCGAGCGGCGCAGCAGCCAGGCGAGCTTGACCTGGTCCGGCGTGGCGCCGTGCCGGGCCGCGATGTCGGCCAGCGCCGGACCGCCCTCGCCGCGCAGCGGGTAGTACGGCACGAAGACGATGCCCTCGCCGGCGCAGAAGTCGACGACGTCGTCGTGCGCACGGTCGGCCACGCTGTAGCGGTTCTGGACTGCGGCGATCGGGACGACCTGCCGCGCCCGCTCGATCTCCGGGATCCCGACCTCGGAGATCCCGACCAGGCGGATCGCCCCGCGATCGACGTATTCGCCGATCGCCCCGAGGCTGTCCTCGATCGGCGTCTCGGGGTCGACCCGGTGGAGGTAGTAGAGCGCGATCGAATCGGTCCGCAGCGACTGCAGGCTCTGCTCGATCTGCGCGCGCAGCACCTCAGGCCGGCCCTGGCCGCGACCGCCGTAGCCGCCCTTGGTCGCGACCACGACGTCGTCGGTCGAACCGCTGAGCGCCTCGCCGATCGTCCGCTCGCTCGCGCCGCCCGTGTACAGGTGCGCGGTGTCGATGTGCCGTACGCCGGCCGCGACGGCCTCGCGCACGAACGCGACGTTCGCCGGCGTGTGGGTCAGGCGGTTGGTGCCGAGGCCGATCCGGGGCACCTCGACGCCGAGTCGTACGGTGGTGGTCATCCCGGTCCGGAGCCTAGACCGCCTGACCGGTGGCCATCGCCGTCCGGGGTGAGTCGTCCCGTCTCCGGCTGGGAGCAATCGCCCCGGCCTCTGGGTCAGCCGGCGGACAGATCGCCCGCACCAGGCCGAGCTTCCGGATTGCGGTGCTTCGTGGAGGGGAACCATCGCTGCTGCAGCGGACGCCGTGCATGAGGATCGAGCAGCCGCCTCGGGGCTTCCCCCCGGCCCCGAGGCGGGATCCTGCGTCAGTGGGCGAGCTGCTGGAGCTGTTCGAACTTGAGGCGCGGCAGAGCGACGTCGGTCATGATCGCGGCGAGCGCGTCCTCGGCGAGCCGCCGTTGCGCGAGGTCGTCGAGCTGCGGCCACGCGGCTCGGAGACGGAAGAACTCGCTGAGCACCTCGGCGGCATGCGCGCCGTTGAGCCAGCCCAGGAGGAGTCGGTCGATGTCGGGGCGCAGCACGGTCCGATGGCGGTCGGTGAGGATGCGTGTGAAGCGGCCTTCGGGAGCGTCAACGCGGCGCGGCGTTCCAGGTTGGCCGATGGCCGCAGCGGCGGGTGCCGGCGCCGGCGGCCTTCTCTGGCCGCCGGACGGGTACACCGCAGGCACGCGAACGAACCGGCCGGCCGGCCGGAGTCGCCGCTGAGGTCGGAGGTCACCGTGTCCACGCCGCTCGTCATCGACGTGGCGCGCGATCCGCGCGCGCCTGCGATCGCCCGCGCCATCGTGCGCGATCGCTTTGCGAGCGATCTCAGCCCGCGCGAGCTCGACGACGTGGCGCTCATCGTCTCGGAGCTGATCAGCAATGCCGTCAGGCACGGCGCCGGGGCCATCGAGCTCCGGATGACCGTCGATGATGGCGTGCTGCACGGGGAGGTCATCGATGAGGGCCCGGGCTTCGAGACCGAGCTGCGCGAGCAGGGCGCCGACGAGATCGGCGGCCGGGGGCTGCCGCTCGTGGCCCGGCTGTCACGCGAGTGGGGCGTGTTCGACGGGTCGAGCCACGTGTGGTTCGAGTTGGACCGCCCGGCGCGGTCGGCGGCGACCGCCCCGGCGCTCGGGGCGGACGAGCGGCCGCCGGAACTCGACTAGCGGCTCAGCGCGACGGCGGCCTCCGGGGTCGCGACGCGGAACGTGAAGCTCTCGACCAGGTAGAGCTCGACGGCCGCCGCGTCGTGGGACTCGTAGCCGATCGAGAGGTCGTCGCCGGCGTCGAACAGGAAGTCGCCGCCGCGCTGGCTCACCACGACCGCGCCGTCGACGCCGGGGGCCCAGACGAGCGGTCCGCCGATGATCTGGCGCAGGTGGTTGAGCAGGGGGTACCCGCCGTGCTCGGTCGTCTCGAGCACGCGTGTGTACGCGTGCGGTCCGAGCGCCAGCCCGTAGGGGCCGCCGATGCCGACCTGCAGCAGCGCCTCGACCGCCCGGGCGACGTGGCGCGGATAGGTCGAGCAGTCCTCGCCGAGCGCGATCGGGTCGTGCGGCGCCGCCTCGGCGATGCCCGTGATGCCCGCCGCCTGCCAGCCGTGGAACACGGCGCGGTTCTCGGCCGTCGCGATCCGCTGCGCCGCCGCATCGAGGGCGGCGAGGTCGACGTCCTGCGCGCCGCGATCGGCGTCGCGGAGCTCGTCGCGGGCGAGCGAGAACGGCGCCCGCAGCTCGACCACCGCGAGCACGCGTCGTTGCGCCGCCGTGACGCCGTCGACCGGGCTGTCGGCGAGCCCGCTGATGCGCCCGAGATTGGTGGCCGAGTGCTGCCAGCCATGCGGGCCGGCGAAGTCGACGAGCTTGCGGGCGGCGAGCGCCGGCGAGAGGCGCTCGCGCGCCTCGTCGTCGATGACGCTCCACCCGGCCTCGGTGATCGGCGCGTGCTCGCGCAGCAGGTGACTCATGACGCCACGGCCTTCAGGCCGCCGATGCCGAGCGACGTGCTGCCGGCCAGCGGCGCGCCCCGCGCCGCGGCGCCTTCGACTGCCTCCTCCTCGGCCTCCTCGCCGTGCTCCACGATGTCGCCCTCCTGGAGCAGGATGCCCTCGGCGATCTCGCGCCACAGCGGCGTGCGGCGGAGCAGGAACTCGAGGTCCATGCAGAAGTGCTTGAACTCCTCGCCCTGCGCGTCGCGCATGATCGCCTGCGCCTCGCGGTCCGGCTCGACCGCCAGGCGCTGCTCGTACCAGCCGATCGCCTCGGCCTCCTCCGTCAGCGACGCGCAGAGCCGCGCGAAGGTCCGCGTCTGGTCCGGCAGCTCCGCCGGCGGTTCGTGGTACTGGTCAAAGCCCATCCTGCTCCCCTTTCCTGTCGAAGTCCTGGAACATGCCGGGCCGGCACCCGTGGCAATCCGGGCCGCGGGTCACGTCTCGGGCAGCCACCACCGCCGCGGCGCGATCAGCTCGTGCATCTTCTGCGGGCCGTAGGACCCGGGCGCGTAGCGGTGCAGCGGCGGCGGGTCCTCCAGCAGGTCGGCGGACGCCGCCCAGAGGTCCTCGATGCCATCGGCGTTCGTGAACAGCGTGCGGTCCCCGAGCATCGCGTCGTACATCAGCCGCTCGTAGGGCTGCAGGCCCTCGGTGCCGAACGACCCCTCGTAGGTGAACTCCATCCGTGCCTGCCCGAGGCGCATCTGCGGGCCCGGCACCTTGGCCAAGAAGCTCGCCGTGATCCCGCCCGGATCCCCGAGGTCGAACGAGATGTGGTCGGGTCCGTAGTCCTCGACGAACGCGCCGGCGGCGCGGAACATCCGCCGCGGCGGCTCCCGGAAGGCGATCGTGAGGAGCCGCCGCTCCTCGCCGAGCCGCTTGCCCGTCCGCAGGAAGAACGGCACGCCGTCCCAGCGCCAGTTGTCGATGCTCGCCCGCATCGCGATGAACGTCTCGGTCTGCGAGTCGGGGGCCACGCCGTCGCCGTCGCGGTAGCCCGCATACTGGCCGCGGATCACGCTGTCGGGGTCGATCCGCGAGACGGAGCGGAAGACCTTGCCCGTCTCCTCGGCGATCGAGCGCGCCTCGAGCGTCGTCGGCGGCTCCATCGCGACGAAGCCGAGGACGTGGAAGAGATGCGTGACGACCATGTCACGGTACGCGCCCGTGCTCTCGTAGAACCCGGCGCGGGCGTCGACGGCCAGCGTCTCGGGGACGTCGATCTGCACGTGGTCGATGTGGTCGCGGTTCCAGATCGGCTCGTACATGCCGTTGGCGAAGCGCAGCGCGATCAGGTTCTGGACCGCCTCGCGGCCGAGGAAGTGGTCGATCCGGAACACGCGCTCCTCGGGCAGCACGCCATGCACGAGCGCGTTGAGCGCCCGGGCGCTCTCGAGGTCGATGCCGAACGGCTTCTCGAGCACGACACGGGCGCGGTCGGCCAGCCCGGAGTCCCCGAGTGCCGAGACCGCGTCGCCGAACGCGGTCGGCGGGATCGACAGGTAGTGCAGCCGCCGAGGCTCGCCGCCCAGCTCCCGCTCGGCCTTCGCGACCGCCTCGACCAGCGGCCCGGGCTCCTGGCCGCTGAACGCACGAAACGACAGCCGCTGCGCGAAGCGCTCCCAGCCGTCGCCGTCGGCCGCCTCGCCGATCGCCTTGCGGGCGAAGGCGCGGAAGTCGTCGTCGGAGCCGCCGCGGCGCGAGGTTCCGAAGATCCGGTACTCCCCGGGCATCAACCCGGCGCGGTCCAGCCGGTACAGGCCGGGCAGCAGCTTGCGCCGTGACAGGTCGCCGAGCGCGCCGCAGAGGACGATCACGTGCGGGTCCGGGACCGTGACGCCGTCGCGGGACATGGCCTCAGGCCGCCTGCGCCCGGCGGCGCTGCGCGACGATGCGCTTGTCCGGCGTCGTCACGGCACCCTGCGACTCGAAGAACTGGCGGACCCGCTCCATCGTGTCCGTGCGGTGCGCTCCCGGCTGCGCATGGACCGGCGGGCCGAACGCGATGCGGGCGCGCTGGCGGCGGCGGTCCGGGCCTCGCCGCATCCAGCGGCGCCCGGCGGGCATCACCGCGTGCGTGCCCGACACGTACACGGGCACGATCGGGAGACCGTGCTCGGCGGCCAGCACCGCGGCGCCCGAGCGCAGGCGCCCGACCGATCCCTCGCGCGAGCGGGTGCCCTCGGCGAACACGAGCAGGCTCCAGCGCTCGTCGAGCAGGCGGTCGAGCAGCGGTGCGGCGCCCGCCACCACCGCCTCGCCCTTGCGCTCGACGGGCACGGTGTTGAACGCCAGCGAGACGGTGCGCGCGAGCAGCGGCCGGGTGTAGAAGTAGTCCGCGGCGGCGGCCACCGCCGTGCGCCGCCGCCAGGCCCAGGGGAGCGCCCCCAGGATCAGCGGCGTGTCCATGTGGCTGGCGTGGTTGGCGACCAGCACGACCGGCGCCGCGACCCGGGCCAGCTGATCGAGACCGGTCACGGTCCGGGCCGCGTAGAAGGCGATCAGCGGGCGCAGGACCGCGCTCAGGATCGCCTCGCGCGCGACGGACGCGGGGACCGTCCGCGCCCAGGCCTGGTCGACGCTCACACGATCTTCCCCGGATTGAGGTTGCGGCCGGGGTCGATGCCGTCGAACAGCGCCCGCAGCAGCGCGACGCCGGGCGCCGAGATGTCGTCGGCCAGCCACTCGGCATGCTCGGTCCCGACCGCATGGTGGTGCGACAGCGTGGCGCCGGTGTCGATGAACGACTGCTGGATCGCCGACTTCACCTGGCCGTACTGGTCCAGCGGCTCGGCCCCGGGTCGCGGCCGGAACGCGAACGTGAAGTACAGGCAGGCGCCCGCGTGGTAGGAGTGCGACAGGTGGCACATGACGTACCCGCGCACGCCGAGCGCGGCGAACGCGCCGCGGGCGGCGGCCATCGTGGCGGCGTAGACGGCGGGCAGCGCGCCCCACGGCGCCGCCGTCTCCGAGACGTCGGCGAGGGCCCCGCGGTCGAGCAGGAAGTCGCGGATGTAGGGCGTGTCGAACTTCTTCTGGTCGTACAGCTCGCCCGGGCTGCGCCCGATGCACAGCCCGCCGTGGCGGGCGGCGATGCGGCCGGCGAGCCGGCGCTGGCCGGCGACATGGCGCGCGGTGCCCTCGTACCCGATGAACGACAGGCACATCTCGCCGATGTCGAAGCCGCGCCGGCGCCGCAGGTACGCGGTCAGGGCGGTCGACTTGAGCCGGTCCACCGGCGTCGGGTCCTTGCGGGTGGCGAACGAGAAGCGCGTCTCGTAGGCGTCGGACACGCGCGTCACCGACGGCGCCGCCTCGCTGGCGGCGATGTCGCGCATCGCGTCCAGGCCGTCGCCCCAGGTGGGGAACAGGTACCCGAGGATGACCCGCTCGGCCGGAAGGCGGCGGACGTGCACGGTGGCCTCGGTGATGATCCCGAGCCGGCCCTCGCTGCCGAGCACCATCTCGCGCACGCTCGGCCCGGTCGACGTCGACGGGACGGGCCGCGTGACCAGCGCGCCGGCCGGAGTGACGACGCGCACCGCCCGGGTCAGCTCGGCCACGTCGCCGTAGCGGTCGGACTGCATGCCCGACGAGCGCGTGGCGATCCAGCCGCCGAGCGTCGAGTGGGTGAACGAGTCCGGGAAGTGCCCGAGCGTCCAGCCGCGCTCGCCGAGCTGGCGCTCGAGGTCGGGGCCGAACGCCCCGGCCTGCACCCGGGCGAGGCGGGAGATCGGATCCACGTCGAGCACCGCGCCGAGGCGGGCGAGGTCGACCGAGACGACCGGCCGCGACTCGTCGCCGGGCGCCTCGAGGCTGCCCGAGATGCTCGTCCCGCCACCGAACGGGATGACGACCGCGTCGGCGTCCATCGCCGCGCGCAGCACGGCGGTCACCTCCGCCTCGCTGCCCGGGCGGACGATCGCATCGGGCAGCCGGCCGAAGCTCCCGCGGCGCTGGCGGACCAGGTCACGCAGGCTCTTGCCGCGCCCATGGCGGACGCGGTCGAGCGCGTCGGTCGAGACGTGGCCGGCGCCGACGGCCTGCCGGAGCGCGTCGTGCAGCGCGGCGGGCAGGGCCGGCGCCGGGACGGTGAGCCGCTCGAAGGCCGGGGGCCGCGCCGCGACCTGCCCGACGTCGAGGTCGAGGACCTGCTCGAGAAACGGCCCGAGCGCCGGCTTGTCGTCGTGGCTGAACGCGACGTGCTCGTCGCCCCAGCCCCACCATTTCATCGCGGCCACCTGCGGCTCCCTTCCGGCGCTGGCGCGCCTTGTCCCGGAAGCTAGCGCAGGGCTGCGCCGGGGATCGGGATGGTGGCGGCCACCACGGTGCCCTCGCCCGGCGGACTCTCGACGCGAAGGCGGCCGTTCAGCGCGGCGGCGCGGTCGCGGAGACCGAGCAGCCCGGAGCTCCCGTCGGTGCGCGCGCCGCCGATCCCGTCGTCGCGGACCTCGAGCCACAGCGTGCCGCCGTCGACGACCGCGACGATCCGCGCGCTGCTGGCCCGGGCGTGCCGGACGGCATTGGTCATCGCCTCGGCGACGATGAAGTAGGCGGTCGCCTCCAGCGCCGCGGGCAGCCGCTCGGCGGTGACCTCGACCGACACCGGCAGCCTGACGCGCGACACCAGCGCCTCGATTCCGGCGCGCAGACCGCCATGGCTGAGCGCGGTCGGGAGGATCCCGTGCGCGAGCTCGCGCAGCTCGCCGTTGGCGCCCTCGGCGTGCGCGAGCGCCTCCTCGACCAGCTCGACCGCCGGCCCGCCGGCGTCCCCGAGCGCCTGCCGCGCCAGCTTGAGCGTGACCACGGCGCTCACCAGGCGCTGCTGCGCGCCGTCGTGCAGGTCGCGCTGGATGCGACGGCGGGCCTCGTCACCGGCGGCCAGCACGCGGGCGCGCGAGGCGGTGAGCTCCGCCCGGCTCTCGGCGTTGGCGATCACGATGGCGACGAGCTCGGAGAAGTTCGCCATCCGCTGCTCGGTGTCCGCCGGCAGCGGCTGGTGCCTCGTCGACACGACGATCGCGCCCCACCGATGGCTCTCCACGACGATCGGGCTCGCGACGACCGAGCTGTTGCCCACGCGTCGCAGATACTCGACGAGCGGCCCCGCCGGGGCGCTGCGGTCGTGTCCGTCCACGCGAGCCGACCGGCCGGTGCGGAACACCGCCGTGACCGCCAGGGAATCGACGAGCTCCAACCGTTGCCCGACCCCGAGATCGCGCACCCACTGGCCCACGCCGGCGACGAAGGTGGCGGTGCAATCGGGTTCGAAGCGGACCACCGCGGCCTCGTCGGCGCCGAGCAGCGGAGCCATCTCCTCGGCGACCGCCCGGAAGATGTCGGCCGGAGCGCTATCGCGCGCGACGGCCGTGGCCAGGCGCCGCAGCGCCGCCTGTTCGCCGGCGAGCAAGCGCAGCTCGTCGCCGGGATCGCGACGTGGCGCGCGGTGGCGGCCGAGCTCGCGCACCACGAACGCCTCGCCGTGGCCGACCGGCTCCGCGACCGCGCGCGCCCCGGAGGGCAGGAGCAGCTCGCCGCCGCCGGGCGGCAGTGCGAGCCGCGTGCCGCGCAACCAGCCCCGGGCGTCGTCGGCGACCAGCCGCCCGGTCGGGGTCACGAGCGCGCGGCGATCGGCGCCGCCCGTGAGGCGCGCCTGGTGGCGCGCGCGCAGGCGGTCGTCGCGCTCGTCCAGGCGCGCGCGGAGATGGCCTTCGACGACGCGGGCAGCGGCCATGGTGACCGCGAGGCTCTGGGGGTCGACGTGGTCGTGGAGTCCGGTGAGATCGATGACGCCGAGCAGCTCCCCGGTCTCCGGGTCATGCACCGGAGCCGCCGAGCAGGTCCAGACCTGGACGAGTTCGATGAAGTGCTCGGTGGCGAAGATCTGCACCGCGTGGTTCGCGGCCAGGGCCGTCCCGATGGCGTTGGTCCCGGCGCCGGTCTCGCTCCACAGCGCGCCCTCGGTGAAGTTCATCGAGTCCGCGGCACGGGAGCGCACCCGGGGGTTGCCTTCGAGCTGGAGCAGCATCCCCGCCGCGTCGCTGACGACGATCAGGTGCTCGGACTCGTCGGCGATGCCTCCCAGACCGGCACGGATCAGCGGCGCCGCCTCCGCGAGTGGATGCAGTTGCCACCGCTCGGACACCTCGGAACGATCGGCGCCGACCGGGGCCAGCCCGCTTCCCGAGGGGTCGACGCCTGCGTCGAGCGACCGCCGCCACGAATCAGCGACCGGCGGGCGCACCCCATCGATCCGGCCATCGCTGACGAAGTGCTCCCACTCCCGACGCAATTCGCGGGCGAGGAGGGCGGGCGGCGTAGCCGCATCGATGGCCAGCCAGGGGTTCCGGGGCATCTGCTTCCCCCCAAGCGAGTCCCGGTCTGAGCGGGACTTGGGCTCGCTCGGTCACACTGGGAGTAAGCGGCGCGACGGCAAACCCAAGAGGATTTCCGGCGGCCGCGGCTACAGCCAGATCCTCACGGTGAATCCTCGCCGCGAGCGGAAGGCCTCGACCCTCCAGGTCAGCTGCCGTGCGATCCACAGGCCGCTGCCGGTTCCCTGCCGGGGCACGCGGTAGCCGGCCACGGGGTCGTCGAAGCCGCCACCGCGGTCGATGACCTCGCAGACGAATCGTCCCTCGGCGCGCCCGACGCGAACGTCCTCGATGCCGGAGCCGTGGCGCAGCGCGTTGGCCGCGACCTCGGTGGCCGCGACGAGCATGTCGAGTGCCTTGGACTCGGGCACGTGCTCGGCCATCAGTTCACGCGCAAGCTGCTCCCGGAAGCGCTCGAGGTCCCCGCCGGCCCAGCACGAGCGCAGCTCCGGGAGCGGGCCGGGCTCGGGCGTGAGGGTGCGCACCAGCTCCCGGGGATCCTCGAACCGGTCGCTCGAGCGCCAGTCGTCGGTGAGCACGTCGGGGTGGGTTCGCCAGACGGCCTCGAGGACCGGGTCCGGCAGCCCGTTCGCGCCGTA
>JAXDHL010000391.1:0-3526 GCA_034664525.1 Solirubrobacteraceae bacterium | reverse complement strand
CGGAGCAGATCATGGAGCTGGCCGAGGAGCGCGCCGCCGCTCTGCGGCTGCCGCTCGAGTGGCCTGAGCGCTGGCCGATGCCGGTGCCGGCCGCGATGCGCGTCGCGCACTATGCCGCCCATGAGGGCCGCGGGGCCGCGTTCGTGCTGGCCGCGACCCGGCTCGCGTTCGCGGGCGGGTTCGACCTCGACGACCTGGAGATCCTGACCGAGGCCGCGGCCGCCGCCGGCCTCCGGCTCGATCCCTGCCTGCGCGCCGCTCGCGAAGAGCGCCGCGACGGAGCCATGGAGGCGGCCGCTCGCCGCCTACTGGGCGCGGGGGCCGACCGGCTGCCCGCGCTGTGGGTGTCGCGCGGCGTGTTCTGGGGCGAGGATCGCGTCACCGACGCCGTCGCCACCGCCCGGCTCGCCGCCGCCGCGAACCGCTGAACGTCTGATGCCGCGCGTGCTGCGCGGCGTCCGCTCGGTGACCTACGGGGAAACGAGCCCCGCGAGGATCTGCGAGTCCAGCGACTCGCGCGGCTCCTCGGCCGTCTCCGGGCGCGGCGCACTCAGGATCGGATCGTCCCGATCCGCCTCGCTCAGCAGCAACTCGAGATCGCCGTCGGTGAACTGCGGCTTAGGATCAGTCATCGGTGGTTCCTCTTTTCTCGACCTCATAACAAATCTAGACCTCGCGGGTCGTCGGAAGCCGGCCGGGCGCGGCGCGACCCCCCGGGCGGGGGGGATAGATTCCGCGCCGCCATGACTGACGAGCCGACCCGCCACCACGGCGGCCGCCTGATCGCCCGGCGTCTGAAGGCGCACGGCGTCACCCGCCTCTTCACGCTGTCCGGCGGCCACCTGTTCTCGATCTACGAGGGCTGCCGCCACGAGGGCATCGAGATCATCGACGTCCGCCACGAGGCCACCGCGACGTTCGCCGCCGAGGGCTGGGCGAAGGTCACGCGCGAGCCCGGCGTGGCCGCGCTGACCGCCGGTCCGGGGGTGACCAACGGGATGAGCGGGATGGCGTCGGCGCTGCAGAACCACTCGCCGATCGTCGTGCTCGGCGGCCGCGCGCCGGCGTCCCGGTGGGGACAGGGGTCGCTCCAGGAGATCGATCACGTGCCGTTCGTGCGACCGGTGGTGAAGCTCGCCGCCACCGCGGGGGCGACGCCGGAGATCCCAGGCCTGGTGGACGAGGCGTTCGCGGTCGCGCGCCGCCCGCACAGCGGGCCGGTCTTCGTCGACTTCCCGCTCGACGTCGTCTTCATGGAGGGAGAGGCGGACGAGATCGCCGAGGTGGCGTCGCCGCGGGCCGCGCAGGCCGACGGCGAGGCGGTGGAGCGCGCGCTGGCGCTCCTCGACGACGCCGAGCGGCCGGTGATCATGGCCGGCACGGATCTCTACTGGGGCCGCGGCGAACATGCGCTGCAGGCGCTGGCCGAGGCGCGCGGGATCCCGGTCTTCCTCAACGGGCTCGCCCGCGGCTGCGTGCCCGCCGATCACCCGCTCGCGTTCGCCCGCGCCCGCAAGACGGCGCTCGGCGAGGCCGACGTGGCGCTCGTCGTCGGCGTGCCGATGGACTTCCGGCTCGGCTTCGGCGCCGCGTTCGGCGCGGACTGCGAGGTCGTCGCGATCGACGTCGCCGAGCCCCGACGCGAGCACCCGCGCGGCGTCGCGGCCGAGCTCTACGGCGACCTGACCTCGACGCTGAGCGCGCTCTCCGGCCCGGGGCCGGACACGAAGGCCTGGGTCGTGAAGCTGCGCGAGATCGAGACCGCCAAGCGCGATGCCGAGCGTCCCCAGTTCGAGGACCCGCGCGCGCCGCTGCACCCGATGCGGGTCTACGGCGAGCTCGCCCAGTTGCTCGACCGCGACGCGATCGTGATCGGCGACGGCGGCGACTTCGTCTCCTTCGCGGGGCGCGTCGTGGACTCCTACAACCCGGGGTGCTGGCTGGACCCGGGGCCGTACGGCTGCCTGGGCTCGGGACCCGGCTACGCGCTGGCGGCCAAGCTCGCCCATCCCGACCGCCAGGTCGTGCTGCTGCTCGGCGACGGTGCGTTCGGCTTTCACGGAATGGAGTACGACACGCTCGCGCGGCACGGCGTGGCCGTGGTCGGCGTGATGGGCAACAACGGGATCTGGGCGCTCGAGAAGCACCCGATGGAGTTCCTCTACGACGGCTGGTCGGTCGCGGCCGACCTGCGTCCGGAGACGCGCTACGACGAGGTCGCCGCGGCGCTGGGCGGGCACGGCGAGTTCGTGCGCACGCCTGAGGAGCTGCGGCCGGCGCTGGTGCGGGCCTTCGAGAGCGGCCGGCCGGCGCTCGTCAACGTGCTCACGGATCCCTCGATCGCGTACCCGCGATCCGCCAACCTCGCCTAAAACGGACCCGTTAAAAGGAGCCGCCCGCGGCGGGGGCGGGCGGCTACCAAGTGGCCCCGTCAGGACGGGCAGGGGTACGTGCCTTGAGGGGCCTATTGAGTGGTCCAGGCGGCGGGAGGCGCCGATGATGCGGCATCGCCCGGACCTATGTGTCAGAGGGACGGCGGCGGGAGGCACGACCGCCCTTCCAACGGTGCTGATTCTCCACCGTGAGATGTCGGCGAAGCAATCGAACAGATGTCCACCAGCGGACACCGTGAACCTTGACTTCAGGGCCCTGGTGTGGTTGAGCGTGCGAGACCCCAGAGGATGTCGTGCTCGGAGGCTTCAACCTGATCGAGGCTGAAGCAATCCACTACTTCTAGCAGGATTGCGATTCCGGCCACGATCACGGAGGCGCGTTCTGGATCTAGACCCCTGATTTTACGCCGTTGCGCCAGAGGGAGGCCCGCAGTTTCCGCGAGCAGCTCGCGCAGGCGCGACACAGTCAGGACATGGCCTTCTATGCGGGTTGGGTCATAGGGGTCCAGGCCCAGGTCGATCGCCGCGCACTGCGTGGGCGTCCCGGCCACGGCGATGGCCTGCGCCCGGTGCTCACGCCAACGCACCGGGACGTGCGCCATGAGCGCCTCGTGGACGTCCCGTGTGAGGGCTTGTAGTTCCTGCGCGGTGGGCGGGTCGCTGTGCAGGTGGCGTTCGGAGTGCCGGACGACGCCGATCTGGGTGGAGACATGGAAGTCCGTGCCGCCCAGGACCAGCTCGGTCGAGCCGCCGCCGATGTCGATCACGAGAAAATCGCCCGCGCGGCCTCGGGTGGCGCCGTCGTACGTGAGCCGCGCCTCCTCCTCGCCGCTGAGGACCCGCGGCGCGAAGCCGAGCGCCGCTCCGACGCGGGTCGAGAACGCGGGGCCGTTGGTGGCGTCGCGGACGGCGGAGGTCATGACCGCCGCGGCGTGATCGCAGCCGTGGGCCTCGATCTCGGCCCGGAAGCGGGCCAGGACGTCGAGCACGCGCCGCTGGGCGGCGTCGCTCAGCTGCCCGGTGGTGTCGACGCCTTCGCCGAGGCGCGTGACGATCGAGGCGCGGGCGAGTTCGGCGTCGCCTTCGGCGATCAGCAGGCGGGTGGAGTTGGAGCCGATGTCGACCGCGGCGAC
>JAXDHL010000390.1:0-5046 GCA_034664525.1 Solirubrobacteraceae bacterium | reverse complement strand
CGGCCGAGCGGCGTCCGAGCGCTCAGTCGCATCGGAAGGACGCGGTTCGCCGGCGCGGGCGAACGAGTTCCTTCCCAGGAACCGGACTGAGCGGTTACTGCTCCGCGGGCATCTGCCCGCCTGTGTGCGCGAAGTTCTTGTTGACGATGTACCAGCGGCCTTCGATGCGGGACAGCGTTAGGAAGGTGACGAATGACAGCGTCCCCCAGAATCCGTCCTCGACTACGGTTGCGGTGGCCGCGTCGCCGGCCTGAACGATCGAAGCGATCCGTGCCCGGAGCGTCTCGCCGCCCGGCGAATCTGCGACGAGCTTGATGTATTCCGTGATCGGCTCGTCGTAACGGTCGTCGCCGACTGCACCGTACATCTGGGCATCCGGGTGAAACCCCTCGGTGAGCTTCGCGGCATCGCCCTGGGCGGACCCGTCGATATACAGCTGGACGGTCGCGGCGATCGCGTCGTAGTCGTCGATCGGCGTGCCGGCGCGGACCGATTGGTGCTGCTCAGTGGGCATCGCGGCCCTCCTGGGAGTTTGCTGCCGACGCTACATCTGTCGCTGAACGCGGTCAAGGCGCGTCGACCGGCGTGCGCGAGCTTGGTCTTGACGCCAGGAGACGAGCGTTCAACCGCTCCGTCAGGGACCGACCCGGGCGCGCGGGCCGCACAGCCTTGGCTGCGGAGGCGCAGCGTGCGAGCCACGGCTCGAGCGGCGTGCTCGAAGCGCAAGTGGCGGCCGATGCGCAGCGACGGCAGCGGCTCGACGTTCCTTCGGGCGTAGGCGCGGATGGTCGACTCGGGGATGCTCAGCAACTCGGCGACGTCGCGCACCCGCAGCAGTGGCGCGCGGTCGTCGGGCGAAAGGTGCCACCGGTCTGCCACGACGGCGACGCTACGCGCGCGGGCCGCATCGGCCGCGCTTCCGGCAACGGCCGGGTCGGGGTGCGCAGGCGCGCCACGGTCGCGACATCCGCCGGGCTCTTAGCTTGTCACCGAGCGATTGGCAACGGCCGGCCGCGGCCGACCGCCCGCTAGAGCCGTCGCACCGGTCGCCGTGGCGGCCGGAACCCGGCGGCCGCCGGCCGTGTGCGGCTCGAGTCCGTGCTCACGACATGCACAACCTTGGCCGCTCCCGGCCTGACAGTAGTGCGAGAGCGCCCGAGCGACAGTGGCCCTCATCGCGCAAAGCGCAAGCGCCGACCTTCGCGCCCGCACGTTCGCCTGCCGGCGAAAGTAGTACCCGCGAGTCCGTCTTAGTGAGCAGCAACCCAAAGACTTGTCTTCGCCGATAGGACCGGCGTATGGTCTGAAACATGCTCCTCGCCGTATCGCCGGTCGGTTATGTGCTGGTGATCGTCGGGTGCATCGTCGTCGCAGCCCTGCTGGGAGGCAGTGCGTTCTCGCGGTGGGGAAATCACATGGAGGAGCACGGCGGTCGCGGTGAGCGCATCCCCGAGCCACCGGGGTTCCGGAAACCGCCCAGCGACGGCGGATTGCTGTAGCGCCGCGATGACGCGGTGCCCGCACAGCGCGTGACCGTCGCCGCTCGCTGAGCCGCAGCCTCGTGAATGCCAACCCTTGATCCGGCTGTCGCGCGGACGTAGTTCGCGCGAAGCTGGCGGCCCGGAGGCCGAGACGTCATGGCGCGCGAGATCGACACAGACGGCGTCCGCGGAAGGCATCGGCATCGTGCTCGTTGGGGCGAGGAAGCAGGAGTGCATCGCACCGAAGGATGACTAGGAGGCTCCAGCGAAACGGCTAGCGAAACTCTGCCTGCGGGCGTAGAGTCGGCGCATCGGAACCTCCGGGGAGGGTGACGGTGCCTGAGCAAAGCGGTTGGGTAGCTCGCAGACGCGAGCAGAAGCGCCTAAAGCGCGAGCGCACGGGCGACTCGCCTGAGAAGGCCGCTCAGCAGCACACGCCCAGGGAGGGCGTGATCGGCACGCTGCTCAGGCTCGGCGGCGTCGAGCGCGAGAGCCGCTTCAAGAAGTGACCGCCGTTAGGCGGCGAGCGGTACGGCTCGCGCTCGGCTGGGCCTACCTACGTAATGGTGCAGGTGCGGGGGACAACTACCAGTGCAAGCACTACGACCACCGCCTCGCGCCCGGCGATGTCTGGTCCGAGATCGCCAAGCCCGGTGAGGAGCGCGACGATGCCGTTGATTTCGTCGGCTTCCAGGCGTCGGCGAAGCGTCTGACGAGCTCGCGCTCACCGGGTGAGTTCGGAAGCGGAGAGCGGTCGGTGGGAGGCGTTGTTCGAGCGTCGCTCGCGCACGCTTGAGTACGCCCTTGACCGACTCCGCGCTGCTGTCGAGCATGTCTGCGACCTCCGCGGCGTGGAAGCCGAGCACGTCGCGAAGCACGAGCGCCGCCCGCTGTCGGGGTGGGAGGTGTTGGAGCGCGGCGATGAATGCCAGCTCGACCGTCTCCCGGGTCTCAGAGCGCGCGTCGGGTCCGGGCGAAGCGTCGATGATGCCCTCCAGCAGAACGTCTGGGTAGGGCTCGAGCCAGGTGGGCTCGCCCACGCGGGTCGGTTCGGGCGGGCCGAACGGGAGCTCCAGCGGGGTGGTCGGCTCTTCGACACCGTGGGCAGGGCTCGCCGCCGTGGATCGCACGGCGCCGAGCGAGCGAGTCGCCGGCGCGATCGAGCGCGACCTCCGCGAGCCCGACGGGACCCTGTATCCCGCGCGACAGCCGCGTGCCTGACGGCGGGTCCAACGCCATGATTCACGACCGCGTGGAGGCGACTCGTGCGCGACCGGGCGCTGCGCGGCAACGAGCTGCCCCTGCTTGCCCCCGCCAAGCCGGTGATCGTCCGCTCTGGCAAGGCGCTCCGGGGCCGATCGCGCCCGGTCTCGCCCACTCGGGTGCTCCAGGATTTGTGAATCACCCGGACCCTGTCAGATTTGCGGTGTGTCGGCGAGTGGTACCTCGATGACTCGGCTGCTCGTCCTCTGCGCGGCACGCTTTGTCGGCTCCGCGATCATCCCCAGCGCCGCGTCGGCAGCGACGTGCGCCGACTATTCCAACCAGGCCGCCGCACAACGGGCCGCCGACACGCGCGACGCCGACGGGGACGGCGTCTACTGCGAGGACCTGCCCTGCCCGTGCCTGAAGCCCGGCGGCAGCGGCAGCGGCAGCGGCCCGAGCCCGGCCACGCCGAGGCTCGGCCGGCCGCGTGCGCTGGAGCCGTGGACGCAGCGCAGCGGATGCGAGTTGCGCGGCGCCCTGCCCGACCGCCAGTGCACGCCTGGGTCGATCTATGCGAAGGCGACGCGGGGCCGGATCTGCGTGAGGGTCGCGTGCGCAACGAGTCGGAGTCGACAAGGGAGCGGGTCTACCGCGCGTACGGGATCCGCCATCACCGGACCGGCCAATACGAGGTCGACCACCTGGTGCCGCTGGAGGCCGGCGGATCGAAACTCGGTCGCCGACCTGTTCCCGCAGCCCGCGCATCCCAGGGGAGGCGGCCTGGGCTTCCACGACAAGGACCGGCTTGAGAACGTCGTACAGACCGGGTCTGCACCGGGACCAGCAGGCTGCGCCCGGCGCAGCGGCGCATCGCCCGCAACTGGGTCGGTTACTTCCACGACCTCGGGCTCTAACCGGCCCGAGCTCCCTCATGGGGGGGCAACAGGGCCTTCGCATATGCGATTCCCTTCACGGGGACGCCGGAGTCGCCTTAACGATTGGCATGTCACGAGTTGGAAGCGGTGTTGGGCAGGGCTCGCGCTTTGGGCCCGGAGGTCCGGCGTCGACCGCTTCGTCGCGATCGTCGCAGCCGGGTACACGCCCGCCCTGCGGGCGCTGCGCGTGTGACGGCACAGCGCGGTGATGACGAGGGCGAGTTCGTGCTCGAGGTCGCGGCGATCGTTCGGGCTGGCTGGGGGGTCGGATGTCGGGCTGGCCCCCGCGGGGTTCTCAGGCGACCCGGATGGCGGGCTTGCCGGCCGAGACGTACCGTTGAGCTCTCACTAATGGAGCCCGAACGAATGACCACTCTCTCTCTTTGCGACCCGCGTATGGCGACCGGCCGCTGGATCGTCGACCCGCCGCCGTCGCGCCTCGAGTTCCAGGTCAGGCGCACAAAAAGGGCTGCGGCCATGACTTCCGAGCGCTCGCGCGCGTACACGCGCGTCATCGAGACGATCGACGAGCCGGCGCCCGCGGCGCTGTATGACCTCGAGCGGCGCCGCGTGCGCAAGGCCGCCGACGCGCTGCTTTTCGCCCGAGCCGGCGAAGACACGGCGTTCGACGCGCTGAGTGACATCGAGCACCTCACGCAGCGCCTGGTCAGCTGTGGCCGCTGGTCTGCCGAGCGGGCCGGTCGCCTGGCCGACGACGTCGCCGCCTGCGGCCCCGGCTGGGCTGACGGCCTGCCCGCCGGGCAAGCGGCCTAGGTCGGTCGTGAACCCGGCGAGGGAACGGATGATGAGCACGCCAACCGTCATCGAGGTCACCAGCCGGCCTGAGCCCGTCGTTCACGACAGCTTCATCGACGATCTCGCG
This sequence comes from Solirubrobacteraceae bacterium, assembly GCA_034664525.1. Taxonomy (GTDB): domain Bacteria; phylum Actinomycetota; class Thermoleophilia; order Solirubrobacterales; family Solirubrobacteraceae; genus DATLGB01. Next base: position 541 of record JAXDHL010000390.1, on the reverse strand, counting down.
CCCCGGACGGTCTTGACGACCCGCAAGGAGCGGCCCGACCTCGCCGGCCGCGTCGCGATCCAACGCTGACGCGGGCCACCGTGGAGCGCCGGGATGGCGGGCTGGGCTCGTGGTCGCACGGCGGCAGCAACGGGAGACGCGCCCGCGCCGCTTTGGTCGAGGTGACGAGCGGCCGCTGCCGGATCCGCAGACTGCGCGGGCGGGCGCAAGATCGCTGTCGCGTCTGCGCCGAGCCCTACATCTCGGACGAAGCCACGACCAAGCTGATGGCCCGGTGGTCTGCAGCAGCAGGACGGGTTGGCCGGGCGATGGACCCGAGGACGCGCCCGCCCGAGCGCCGGTCGTCCACGCGTGCAGGCGCATCGCCCAGCGCTCATTCGGCACGCCCCAGCGCGCCGGCGGGGTCGTTGGACGGGGACTCGGCCCGGCGGCGGAGGCCAGCGAACTGCTTGAGCTGCATCACCCAGTGCGCCGGGTCCCAGAACAGCGAGTTACCGACGGCGATGAGCGCGTGCGGCTGCCCGCGTGCCTTGCCGGTCAC
>JAXDHL010000389.1:0-6520 GCA_034664525.1 Solirubrobacteraceae bacterium | reverse complement strand
GCAGCTTCACGCGCCCGTCGGCGACCAGCTCTGAGGCGCCGACGTCGATGTAGTAGCCCGAGCCGCGGCGCAGGTACTTCATGAACAGGCCGGAGCCGTCCTCGCCCCAGTCGAGCTGGAACCCGGCCGCCTCGAGCCGGTCGTAGAAGTCCTTGTCGCGCTCGCGCATCTCGTCGTAGAGCGGGATCTGGAACTCGTGCATGATCCGGTACGGCAGCGAGGCGAAGATCATGTCCGCCTTCTCGGTGGTCACGCCGGACTCGACCGCCTGCTCGGAGTACAGCGCCCCGAGCCCGACGTCCATCAGCGTGTCCGAGCGCACGATGTGGGTCGGCGTGCGCTGCACCATCGTCACGTCCGCGCCGACCTCCCACAGCGCCGCGCAGATGTCGTGCGCGGAGTTGTTGGAGCCGATCACGACGGCGCGCCTGCCCGCGTAGCCGTCCGGGCCCGGGTGCTGTGAGGAGTGGTGCTGGTCCCCCTTGAACATGTCCTGGCCGGGGAGCTCGGGGACGCTGGCCTTGCCCGACATGCCGGTCGCCATCACCAGCTGCTTCGGGCGCAGCGTGATCTCCGCCCCGCCGCGCTCGACCACCAGGCGCCACTCGCCGGCGTCGGCGTCGTAGCTCGCGCTCTTGGCCTCGGTCGAGCTCCAGTAGTTGAGCTCCATCACGCGCGTGTACATCTCCAGCCAGTCGCCGATCTTGTCCTTCGGCGAGAAGACCGGCCAGTTCTCGGGGAACTTGATGTACGGCAGGTGGTCGTACCAGACCGGGTCGTGCAGACACAGCGACTTGTAGCGCTTGCGCCACGAGTCCCCGGGGCGCTCGTTGCGCTCGACGATGATCGTCGGGACCCGCAACTGGCGCAGGCGCGCGCCGAGCGCGATGCCGCCCTGCCCGCCGCCGACGATCACGACGTAGGGCTGCGTCGAGTGGCCGAGCTCCTCGGCCTCGCGGCGGCGGGCCTCGAGCCAGGTGTCGCGCCCCGGCTGCGCCCCGTGCTGCGCGCCCTTCGGGCGGTCGGGGCCCTTGCGCTCCTCGTGGCCCTTGAGCTCGTAGAGCGTCGTCAGCAGCGTCCAGGCCTGGCCGTCCTTGAGGCGCAGGTGGCCGCGGCCGCGGCCCGCCTCGGTCTCGAACTCGATCCACGCCTCGGTGACCCCCTCGGCGCTCGCCGGCGGCTCGCTCGTGCGCCAGCCGCGCGGCTTCGTCGTCGCGAGCGTGTGCTCGAGCAGGTCGCGCACGCCGGCGCGGCCCTCGACGGTCTTGAGGTTCCAGCTGAAGGCGACGAGGTCGCGCCAGAACGAGTCCTCCCCGAAGAGCTCGGACGCCTGCTCCGCATCGCCTGCGGTCAGCGCCGTCTCGAAGCTCGCCAGCCACTCGCCGACCTCGGCGGCGGCAGGATCCACGGCGGTGTCGGTCATGTTCCGATCGTCACACACTTGTCGCCCGGCGGCCAGGGGTGCGCCGTGGACGGACCGCTGCCGGCGTCCCGCGCGGCGGCGATGGGTACGGTCCCGGCCATGGGAGGCGCCATCCGCAGCCTGGCCGCGGCGGTCCTCGCCGTGGTCGCCACCGCCGCCCCGGCGCAGGCCGTCACCTTCGGGCACCCCGCGACCGAGCCGTATCCGTGGATGGCATCCGTGCAGCTGTCGGGCTCGCACGAGTGCGGCGGGACGCTGCTCGCGCCGCGCTGGGTGCTGACCGCCGCGCACTGCACCGATGACCAGCAGGCGTCGTCGTTCAAGGTCGTCCTCGGGCGCACGAAGCTCAGCGCGCCCGGCGGTGAGACCTTCGGCGTCGACCGGATCGTGCAGCAGCCGGCGTACAAGACCGACCCCGCGGGCGGCCACGACGTCTCGCTGCTGCACCTCGACCGTGCCTCGGACGCGCAGCCGCTCGCCCTCGCCGGCGCGGGCGAGACCGCGATCTGGGCGCCGGGCTCCCCCGTCCGCGTGATCGGCTGGGGCACCTCGATGTTCCTGCTCCCGGCCACGTCCGACGACCTCCAGGAGGCCGACATCGAGGTCATCTCCGACAGCGAGTGCGCGCAGTCCTACGGCTCGCAGGGCGGCTTCGACCCGAGCACGCAGGTCTGTGCCGGCAAGCGGATCGTCGGCCTCGAGGACGCCTGCCAGGGCGACTCGGGCGGCCCGCTCGTCGCCCGCGCCGGTGACGGCGCGCTCCGCCAGGTCGGGGTCGTGTCCTTCGGCCTCGGCTGCGGGCTGCCGCTGTTCTACGGCGTCTACGCCCGCGTCGGCGGGCCGGTGCTCCACGACTGGATCGCCGGCCAGGTCGCCGCGAGCGGCGGATCGCCCAGCGCGGCGCCGGCGGCCGGGACGTCGACCGTCACGCTGCGCTACGACGGCCGGCTGCGGCGCGGCAAGGGCGTGCTGCTGCTGCGCCTGACCTCGAGCGCGCGGCTGACCGATGTCCGCGCGACACTGCGCCGCGGCACGCGCACCGTCGCGCGCGGACGCCTGACCGTCCTGCACCGCAAGGGCACATTGCGATTGCCGGCGAAGGGCGTCAAGGCCGGCAACCTGCGCGTGGTCGTGAAGGCCGTGGACCGCACCGGCCGCACGGTCAGCCGCACCGGCCGCGTCCGGCTCGGCTGACCCGGCCCGGGCGTCACCGGCGGCGGACCGGGGTAAGCGAATACGCATGGCAGCCCCAACCGCCCACGGCCGCCTGCGGCGGCTCGCCGACTTCCGACCGGACCACGGCCGCGTCCTGTCCGCCTTCTTCGACCTGGACCCCACCCAGTTCGGCACCGGCGAAGCCCGGGCCTCCCAGATCACGTCCGTCTGCGACCAGGCGGACCGGCTGATCGAGCAGCGCCGCAGCGAGCTGAGCCACGATGAGCTGGTGGCGCTGCGCGAGGACGTGCAGCGCATCCGCGACAGCTTCAACCCCCAGCGCATGGGCGAGGGCGGCGCCCGCGGGCTCGCGGTCTTCGCCTGCGGGCCGGCCGACCTGTTCGAGGTCGTCCGCCTCGCCTATCCGATCGCGTCGCGGGTGACGATCGGCGACTCGCCGGAGGTGTCGCCGCTGCTCGCCGCCGGAGAGCGCGAGCGCTGGTGCGTCACGCTCGTGTCCAGCCGGGAAGGGCGCGTGTTCCTCGGCAACGAGGACGGCATGGAGGAGCTCGACGATCTCCGCGACGAGATCCACGGCCGCGGCGAGGACTCCGCGTCCGCCGACCGTCACCATCACCTCACGCGGGTGGCGGACGCACTGCTCGGTCTGCTGCGCGCTCGCCCGTTCGACCGGCTGGTCATCGGCGGGCCGGACCCGGTCGACGACGAGTTCGAGGCCGTGCTGCACCCCTACCTGGCCGAGCGGCTCGCCGGTCACGTCTCGGTCGACCTGAGCGCGGCGACGCCGGCGAGTGTGCTCGAGGCGGCCACGCCCGTGTTCGAGGCCCGCCGGCGCGAGCACCAGCACGCGGCGCTGGAGCGGCTGAAGGCCCACCTCGGCCGCAACGACGGGCGCGGAGCGGCCGGGCGTGACGACGTGCGCGACGCGCTCGAACAGCGGCGCGTCGAGACGCTGCTGCTCGATGCCCGGGCCGACGCCGTCGAGGACCTGGTCGAGCAGGCGGTCGACCAGTCCGCCGAGGTGCTCGTGCTCGACGACGAGGCGCCGGACCTCCAACCGCACGGTGGCGTCGCCGCCGTGCTGCGCTTCTAGATGGCCGCCGTGATCGCCGTCCTCGGGACGGGCACCATGGGTGCGCCGATGGCGCGCAACCTCGCGCAGGCGGGCCACGAGGTGCACGTGTGGAACCGCTCACGCGACAAGGCCGAGCCGCTGGCCGACGAGGGCATCGCCGTTCACGACGCGGCGGCGGACGCCGTCGGTGGCGCCGAGTTCGTCCTGACGATGCTGACCGACGGCGACGCCGTGCGCTCGGTGATGACGGACGACGGTGCGCTCGACGCGATGGGCGACGACGCCGTCTGGCTGCAGGTCTCGACCGTCGGCGTCACGGCCGAGGCCCAGCTGCGGGAGCTGGCGGCGCGACGCGGCGTCGGGTACGTCGACGCGCCCGTGTCGGGGACCAAGGAGCCGGCCGAGCAGGGCAAGCTCGTCGTCCTGGCGTCGGGCCCCGAGGAGCTGCGCCCGAGGGTCGAGCCCGTCTTCGACCCGATCGCCGCCCGGGTCGTCTGGCTCGGCGAGGCCGGCCAGGGGACGGCGATGAAGCTCGTGGTCAACACCTGGCTGCTCGCGCTCGTCGAGGGCCTGGCCGAGAGCGTCGCGCTGGCCGAGGCGCTGGGCGCCGACCCGGCCAAGCTGATCGAGGTGCTCGACGGCGGCCCGCTGTTCGCCCCCTACGTGAAGGTCAAGGGCCAGGGCATGATCGACTCGAGCTTCCCGCCGTCCTTCTCGCTGGCCCTGGCCGCCAAGGACGCGCGGCTGGTGGTCGAGGCGGCCCGCGAGGCCGGCCTCGACCTGCCGCTGCCGCGCGCGGTCGCGGAGCAGATGGCCCGCGGCGTCGACGCCGGGCACGGCGACGAGGACATGTCGGCCACGGTGCGCACGGCGCGCGACACGCAGGCGTAGCCTTCGCCGCGGATGGCCCGCGCGCTCGTCATCGTCGACTTCCAGAACGACTTCACGCCGGGCGGCGCGCTCGCCGTCACCGGCGGGGACGAGATCGCCGCCCGCATCAACGAGCTGGCCCGCGACGGCCACTTCGACCTGGTGATCGCCACCCGCGACTGGCATCCGCCCGACCACGCCTCGTTCACCGAGCACGGCGGCATCTGGCCCGTGCACTGCGTGGCGGAGACGCCGGGGGCGCACCTGCACCCGGCGCTCGACGACGACCGCGTCGATCTCGTCGTCGACAAGGGGCAGGCCCGCGAGCTGCCCGGCTACTCCGGTTTCGAGGGCACCTACCTCGAGGACATCCTGCGCGAGCACGGCATCGGCGAGCTGACGATCGTCGGCCTGGCCACGGACTACTGCGTGCGCGCCACCGCGCTCGAGGCGCTCGACCGCGGCTTCAAGGTCACCGTCGACCCGACGGCCGTCCGCGGCGTCGAGGTCGAGCCCGGCGACGCCGAGCGCGCCCTGGGCCAGCTGCGCGAGGCGGGCGCCACGGTGGGTTGACGCTTGGACGCCGCGGGGCTGGTGAGGGAGCTGCGCCCGCACGTCGCCGACGAGCGCGTCCTGCAGGCGATCGCCGCCGTCCCGCGCGACGCGTTCGTCCCGCGGCGTGCGCGCCGGATGGCGTGGGCCAACGAGGCGCTCCCGATCGGCGCCGGGCAGACGATCTCCCAGCCGCTGGTGGTGGCGCGGATGTGCGAGCTGCTCGAGCTGCGCGGCGACGAGCGGGTGCTCGACGTCGGCACGGGCTCGGGCTACCACGCCGCCGTGCTCGCGCGGCTGGCCGAGCACGTGCACACGATCGAGCGACACGCGTCGCTCAGCGCCGCCGCCGAACACGCGCTCGCGGCCGCCGGCGTCGGCAACGTGACGCTGAGCGTCGGCGACGGGACGCTCGGCGTGGCGGCCGGCGCGCCGTACGACCGCATCAACGTCGCCGCCGCGACCGCCCTGCGCGCGCTCGGCCCGCTGCTGGAGCAGCTCCGCCCGGGCGGCCTGCTGGTCGCTCCCGTGTCCGTCGAGGAGGACGACCAGGAGCTCACGGTGATCCGTCGCGCGCCGACCGGCCGGCTGCGCCGCGAGCCGCACGAGCATGTCCGCTTCGTCCCACTGGTCCGTTAGCGATCAGCCGGATTGGACATCTCGCCGATTGCGATTTAGACTCCGCGGCACCGTGCAGGCGGCCCGGTGATTGGCGGGCCGAGCTGGACCCCATCCCCAGGAGCCCGACGTGTATCTCACGTGTCCTAGCTGCCATTTCACCGTTTCCGAAGCCGGCGCCCGCTCGCCGTTTCAGAACTGTCCGCGCTGCCTGCTGCGCGCGAAGACCGCGGTGATGATGGTCGCCACGCAGGAGCCGTCGCGGCGCGCCGGCCGCGATCGCGAGAAGCTCGACCGGATCGCCGAGGCGAAGGCCCGCCTCAGGCCACCCGTTCGAGGCGCGGATTGGGCTTGAGCGACCGCCCCACCTTCGCGCACGGCCGGCCGTCCACCATGACGACGTCGGCCGTGAAGTCGTTGGCGCCGCGGATCAGCGACGAGCCCACCCCGTAGGCGTCGACGGGGACGCCGCCCGCCTCGAAGCGCCGGATGCGCTCGGCGTTGAAGCCGCCGGAGACCACGATCCGCACGTGGCCGTGCCCGGCGGCGTCGAGCGCGTCGCGGACCGCGTGCACCAGCTCGGGCGCGACGCCGCGCGGCGCCGCCTCGGCGCCGAAGCGCTCGACCATCGCCTTGTCGGCCAGCCGCTCCGACGTGTCCAGCCGTACCGCCCACAGCCGGTCGCCGAGCGCATCGGCGACCTCCAGCGACGTCCCCACGCAGTCGTTGTCGTAGTCCACCAGCACCGTCACGTTCATCTCGCCCGAGAAGCGCTCCGCGAACGCCAGCGCCGCCGCCACGGTGTC
>JAXDHL010000388.1:0-9861 GCA_034664525.1 Solirubrobacteraceae bacterium | reverse complement strand
ACATGGTCGCGCTGGTGGACAACGTGCCGCGGACGCTGCCGCTGCGCTCGGTCATCCACAACTACGTCCAGCACCAGCGCGAGGTCATCGTCCGCCGCTCCAAGCACGAGCTGCGCACGCTGGAGGCGCAGGTCCACCGCCTCGAGGGCCTGCTGATCGCGCTCGACCACCTGGACGCGGTGATCGACCTGATCCGCTCGTCGCCCGACCGCGACGCGGCGCGCAGCGGCCTGATGGAGAACTTCGGCCTGACCCAGATCCAGGCCCAGGCGATCCTCGAGCTGCGCCTGCAGCAGCTGACCTCGATGGAGGCGGACTCGATCCGCCGCGAGCACGCCGACAAGGTCGAGCGCATCAAGGAGCTGCGGGCGCTGCTGGGCGACGAGGGCGAGGTCATGGCCCTCATCAAGGAGGAGCTGCTGGAGATCGCCGAGCGCTACGGCGACGAGCGCCGCACGCGCATCGCGCCGTCGGAGAGCGAGATCGACATCGAGGACCTGATCCCCGACGAGCAGCACGTGATCACGATCACGAAGGCCGGCTACATCAAGACGATCAAGCTCAACACGTACCGCTCGCAGCGGCGTGGCGGGGTCGGCGTGACCGGCATGGGGATGAAGGACGAGGACTACATCGAGCACCTGTTCGTGTGCTCGACGCACGACTACCTGCTGTTCTTCTCCAACCGCGGCAAGGTCTACCGCAAGAAGGTCTACGACCTGCCGACCGGGGACTCGCGGACGACCAAGGGGCGCTACCTCGGCAACATCCTGCCGCTGATGCCCGGTGGCGACGAGCGCATCCAGTCGGTCGTGTCGACGCGCGACTTCACCGAGGGCCAGTACCTGCTGTTCGCCACCCGCCAGGGCGTGGTCAAGAAGACGGAGTTCTCCGCCTACAACACGCCGATCAAGGCGGACGGGATCATCGCGATCAAGGTCCGCGACGACGACGAGCTGGTGGCCGTGCGCCGCACCTCCGGCGACGACGAGGTCCTGATGGTCTCGCGCGCCGGGCAGGCCGTGCGCTTCCACGAGTCCGACGTGCGCGCGATGGGGCGCGACACGACCGGCGTGGCCGGGATGAACGTCTCGGGCGCGGACAACTTCGTGCTCGCGATGGACGTCGCCCGCGACGAGCAGGACCTGTTCGTGATCACCGACGCGGGCTTCGGCAAGCGCACCGGTGTCGACCAGTTCCGCAAGACCAAGCGCGGCGCGATGGGCGTCCGCGCGATCAAGGCCGCCCAGCACAAGGGCGACCTGGCCGGCGCGATGGTCGTGCGCGAGCACGAGGAGCTGATGCTGATCTCCGAGAACGGGATCGTCACGCGCACCGCGGTGCGCGGGATCAGCCGCCAGGGTCGCGACGCGACCGGCGTGCGGGTGATGAACGTGCGCGACGACGACCGGGTCGTCGCCGTCGCCCTGATCGTCGAGTCCGACGACGCCGAGACGCCGGACGCAGTCGAGATCGCCGCCGAGGAGGCGGGCGCACCGCCCGCGCTGCCCGCGCCGGCGGACGCCGCGGACGAGCCGCCGGCCGACGACCAGGACGAGGAGTGATCACCCGCTGACCGGTTGGCGCCGGGGCGTGCCTGATGCCGCCCCGGCGTCGTGTACTCTTTTCGTACCAGAGAAAGGGGGTGGTCCAAAGTTGAGTGACAGTTCTTGCGGGACCCTGGAGGTGTCCGGCCGCTAGCCGGAACGAGGTCCTCGTGGCCTCGACCGCTGGATAGGCCAGCGGAATCCAGACCGAGACACCCGCCTCGTCGGTGCCGGGACTCGTCCCACCGGCGGCGCCGTGCGCGCAAGACCGGCGTGGTGTTTCCAGCGAAGCAGTTTCGGAGGGCGGTCCGTCATCGACGGGCCGCCCTTCGTTGTTCCGGGACCGGCTCGCGGGCGCCTCCGGACACCGCTGGCGCCCCGGGCGCCGCTGGCTACGGTGGGCGAGGTGTCGGACTACCTCGTGTTCTTCGTGGTCGACCCGGTGGACGACGCGCTGGCGGGCGAGGTCCGCGCCCGGATGCGGGCGGTGGCGGGCGGCCGCGCCTGGCGCGACAGCCCGCCGGGGTTCTTCGACGATCCCTCGCCGGCAGCGGGCTCGCCGCGCACGACCGGCGGCTACCTGCGAGTGGAGGCCGGCGTCGCCGACGGCGACGACGCGCGCGCGTTCTGCGGCGCCGTCCAGGCGTTCTCGGCGGAGTTCGAGCTCGACGTCGAGTTGCAGTGGCGCGAGGTCGTCCTCGGCCGCGTCCGGGGCGGCGTGCCCGACGACGGGCTCGACGAGCAGCTCGCGGAGGTCTGCGGCGAGGCCTAGGCAGCCTGGAGGTACGGCTTCCAGGTCGCCGGGATGGTCGGGCTGGCGAGCTGGATGAAGACGTGCGGGTTCGGGATCCGCGGCTTCTGGCGCGGGTGCATGTTGATCTGGTTCGGCAGCCGGTCGCCTTTGCGGCGGTTGCACGGCGCGCAGGAGGCGACGATGTTCTCCCACGTGGACAGGCCGCCCTTGGAGCGCGGGATCACATGGTCGACGGTCAGCGTGGTCCGCGCGCCGCAGTACTGGCAGGTCCAGCCGTCACGCGCGAACACCGCCCGGCGGGTGATTTTCCGGCGGTGCGGGTCGCGCGGGACGCGCACGTAGTTGACGAGCCGGATCACGTGCGGGCGCGGCAGCGCGCCGGTCGCCCAGTGCAGCTCGGTGTCCCCGCGCTCGAGCACCTCGGCCTTGTGCTTGAGCAGCAGGATCGTCGCACGCCGCACCGTGCACACGTTGATCGGCTCGTACGTCGCGTTGAGCACGAGCACGCGACCACCGGACCAGCGGGATCCGCCGGAGTCGGGTCCGTGCCGCTGGTGGTTGGAGCGAAGCGGCACGAACCCCAGTGGAGCTGGGAGTACGGTGCTCATCGGAGCTCGCGCCGCAGTGTACCCGGCACGACGGCGCGTCAGCCTTGCTGGGCAGCGGGATATGAGCCGAGGACCTTCACCGACTCGGCCTGTGTGCGCAGGGCCTGCACGGCCTCGGCGACGGGTGCGTCCGCGTCGGCGCCGGCGAGGTCGGCGAAGAACATGTAGTGCCCGAGGCCGAGCCGCCGCGGGCGCGACTCGATGCGGGTCAGGTTGACGCCGCGGAAGGCGAACTCCGACAGGCAGCGCACGAGCCAGCCGGGTGCCTCGTCGCCGTCGCCCCACCAGACGACCGACGTCTTGGACGGGCCCGCGTCGCCCATCGGCGCCGTCCCCTCGGGCGCGAGCCAGACGAAGCGCGTGACGTTGCCGGGGCCGTCCTCGACGCCGGCGCGCAGGACGACGCCGCCGTGCAGCGCAGCGGCGAGCGGCGTCCCCAGCGCGGCGGCGGGCTCCGTGGGCGCGCGCCCCTCGGCCACCATGCGCACGGCCTCGGCCGTTGAGGACACCGAGACGACCTCGGCGTTCGGTAGCGCGGCGCGGATGAAGCGCGCGCACTGCGCGTTGGCCTGCGGATGGGAGAGCACGACGCGCACGTCTGCGAGCTCGACCGGGGCGCGGCCGATCAGCGCGTGCGAGACCGGGTGCACGACCTCCCCGACGATGCGCACGCGCGCCGTCTCGGTCGCCAGCGCATCGAGCGTCGGCCCGACCGCGCCCTCGAGCGAGTTCTCGATCGGCACGATCGCCCGCTCGGCTCGGCCCTCCTCGACCGCGAGCACGGCGTCGAAGACCGTCGGCTCCGGTAGCGGCTCCCAGGCCGCCGCGCGCGGGTCGCCGGCCAGCGCCGCGTGCGAGTAGGTCCCCGCGGGGCCGAGGAACGCGGCGCGCATCGTCAGTCGAGGGTGTGCGAGCCGAGCTCGCCCGCGAGCGCCAGGCGCACCGCCTCGGCCTCCTCCGGGGAGAGCTCGAGCTCCCCCTCCCCGGCGATCACCTGCTTGCAGTACAGCCGCGCGGAGTCGCGATGCGCGATCGAGCTCAACACGACGCCGTTGTGCTCGGCGTCGAGCAGCGCGATCGTCGTCGACTGGTGCCCCGACAGCTCGCCGTAGGCGTCGTACCGGACCAGCGAGCGGTACGCGAGCGCGCCGTCGAGCCGGTGCTCGGCGTCCGCCATGCGCTGCTCGAGTCCGACCGCGAGCTCGTCGGAGCGCTGCTGCAGCGCGACGAACGCCTCCTGCAGCGCGGCCGCGTGACCCACCAGGTCGTCCGCGCCGGCGTTGAGCACGACGCGCTGGTCCGCGCGGATGCGGCGGACACGAACGGTCAGCAGCGCCGCCCAGATCAGCGCCGCGACGGCGATGCCGGCGGCGGCCAGGGCGACGACGCCGGGCGCGGCGGAGAAGTCGCTCATGCGGTCCGGCAGGGTAGCGGCCGCCCGGCCGCGCCCCTACTGGAAGAGGACGTTGTAGGTCGACTTGTTGTTGTCGGTCTTCTTCTCGCCGGGGACCGGCTTGACCTCGACATTGACCGTGTAGACCTCGCCCGCCGTCGGCTTGGACGGCAGCGGCACGTTGACGGTCGCGTTGGCGCCCTTGGCGATCGTGGGGACCGTCTTCTTGCCGACGATCGGCTTGCCGGAGCCCTGCAGCGTGACCTGGACGGGCACGTCGAACTCGTCGTTGTCGCCCTGGTTGGCGAACGTGACCTTGAACGTCAGGTCGCCGTTGACCGGCACCTTGTTGGCGGCCGGGTCGGGCTGGAGCGTGACCCCGTTGACGACGGTCGAGACCAGGCCCGTGCCGTGCAGGCCGGGGGCGAGCGTCTTGTTGCCGGACTGCCGCCCGGCGCCGTTGTTGGAGAGCCGGGTGCCCAGCTGGTCGGCGACGTAGGACGGCTGCAGCCACGAGAAGCCGGGCAGGAAGCCCTTGGTGGTCAGCGGGATCGCGGCGACGCCGGCCTTCTTCATGGCATCGCGCACCAGCGGCGTCACGCGGGCGCGGACCAGCACGTCGGAGGCGAGGAACGACTGCATCTGGCCGGCGATGCCCTCGATCGCCTGGTCGGCGACGTCACCCTCGTTGCCGAGCGCGGTCGAGATCCGCTGGGCGATGTAGTCCAGCCCGTCGCGCCGCAGCTCCAGCGCGGTCAGCAGCGAGTCCTGCGCGCCCACGAGGTCGCCCGGGACCGACAGGTTGCGCGCCTGGCGCAGCTGGGTCTCCGCCTGCACGCGCAGCGAGGAGATCTGGGTCTGCAGGTCCTCGGGCGTCTGGCTGGCGGCCTGGCGCAGCGTGTCGAAGAACGCCTTGCCGACCTCGTTGTCGGATCGCTGGACCAGCGACCCCGCCTCGCGGTTGTAGTCGCGCAGCGCGTTCTTGTGCTGGGAGTCCTGGCAGGCGTTGACGAGCAGCGCCAGCAGCACCACGATGACGATCGCGGCGCCGATCGCCACGGCCTGGCGGGTGCGAACGGTCGTCGGGTCGACGCCCCCGCGGCGCGTGGTCGTTCCCCCTGCTGGTGCGGCCCGTCGCGGACGCGGGGTCCGGCGGGTCGGCTCGTCGTCGTCCTCGAAGAAGGACAAGAAGGTCGCTCCTGGATGGCCTTCGAGTTGATGGAGAGTATGCCCGCCGGCACGGCGGGATCGGCTGGCGCCCCATTCGACGGTTTCGCGGAGGGGCCTGCACGACGGTGGCGAATCCCACGCGTGTGACCCTCACGGAGGACCGCTCGGCAGCGGACGCCCCGGCGGACGGGCCGCTGGCGCTCAGACGCTACCGGCTCGGGCGACGCCTGGGCGCCGGCGGCTTCGGCGCCGTCCACGAGGCCTTCGACGAGCGGCTGGAGCGCTGGGTCGCGGTCAAGGTCATCCCGGCCGACGGCGCCGCGCCCGAGCGCGCGCGGCGCGAGGCCAAGGCGGCGGCCGGCCTCGACCATCCCGGGATCGTCGGGCTCTACGACGCGGGCGAGGAGGCCGGCGCGCGCTACCTGGTCTGCGAGCTCGTCGAGGGCCCGACGCTCGCCGCACTGGAGGCGGCGGGCGGGCTCACCGACCGCGACGTCCTGCGGATCGGTCTCGCGCTGTGCGACGCGCTCGAGCACGCCCACGCGCGCGGTGTCGTGCATCGCGACGTCAAGCCGCAGAACGTGCTCGTCCCCGACGACCCGCGCTCGTGGCGCGGTGCGGCCAAGCTGACCGACTTCGGCGTCGCCATGCTGGCCGGGGACGACCCGCTCACGCGCACCGGCGACGTCGTCGGCACGCTCGCGTACATGGCCCCCGAGCAGGCGTCGGGCGCCCACGTCGACGAGCAGGTCGACCTCTACGCGACGGCGCTCGTGCTCTACGAGGCGCTGGCGGGCCACCATCCCGTGCGGGGCGCGAGCCCGGCCGAGACCGCCCGCCGGGTGGGCCGGCCGGTCGAGCCGCTGGAACGCCGCCGTCCCGACCTGCCCGAGGAGCTGTGCGAGGCGCTGGACACCGCGCTGCTGGCGGATCCCGCGCGGCGCGGGACGCTCGCCGACCTCGGTGACGCTCTCGAAGGTGCGCTGATCGACCTCCCGGACGACGACGGCACGATCGTCCAGCACCCCGTCGAGCGGCCGAGCCTGCTGCCGCCCGTCCCCCGCGGGGCGCCACGGGTCGCGCACGCGCTGGCGACGGGCGCCATCGTCGCCGGCTCGCTGGCCTTCCTCGGCCCGAGCGCCCAGGTCCCCTGGCCGGCCGCCCTGGCCGCGATCGCGCTCGTCGCCCTGCTGCCGCGGCTCGGCTGGCTGGTCGTCCTGGGCGGGACGATCGTCGCCCTCGTGGCCGGGCCGGCGGCGATCGCCTCCGACACCGGGGTCGCCGCGGCGGGCTCCGCCGCGCTGCTGCTGCTGGCCGCCGCACCGGTGCCGTTCCTGCTCGCCCGGTCGCCGCGCTCGTGGTCGGTGCCGGTGCTCGCGCCGCTGCTGGGCGCCGTCGGCGCCGCCGCGGCCTACCCGGCCCTGGCCGGCCGGGGCACGCGCGTGCTCGAGCGGGCCGCCCTCGGCGCGCTGGGCGCCTGGTGGCTGCTGCTGGCCGAGCCGCTCGCGAATCGCACGATGCTGCTCGGTCCCGCGGTGCACGCGGCGGGGGGCGCCAACGCGCAGGAGGCGGTCTCGATCGCGGCCGACGCGGTCGGCGCGACCGTGACCGCCGGGCTGCCCGTCCTGCTGGCGGTGTGGGCGGTCGGCGCCGCCGTCCTGCCGTGGGTCGTGCGCGGCCGCAGCCTCGCCTTCGACGCCGTCACCGCGACGGCCTGGAGCGCCGGCCTGGCCGGCGCCACGGCGGCCCTGATGCCGTGGCTCGGCCACGAGGTGGCCGCCACGGAGCCCCGTGGGCTGGTCGCCGGAGCGGTCGCGGGGGGCGTCCTGGCCGTCGTGGGGGCCCACGCGCGGCAGGCGCGATACTCCATGTATGACCTCGACGACTGAGCCCCGCTGGGCTGCGGGTACGGCGTGAGCGTGCTCCGCAACCTGGAGGAAAAGCTCGCCGGCCTCGTCGAGGGGACGTTCTCGCGCGCGTTCAAGTCCGAGGTCAGGCCCGTCGAGATCGCTCGTAAGCTCGCCCGCGAGATGGACGAGCACAAGGTGATCTCGCTGTCGCGCACCTACGTGCCCAACGAGTACGCGGTCTGGCTGTCCCCTCGCGACCGCGACCAGTTCTCGGGCTACGAGGACGATCTGCGCGAGGAGCTGTCGGCCTATCTGCTCGAGCACGCCCGGCGCGAGCGCGTCGCGCTGGTCAGCCGTCCGGAGATCGGCTTCAAGACCGATGAGCGCCTGCGCCTCGGCGAGTTCGGCATCCAGGCGCGGCTGGTGCGGCCCGACGAGCAGGGCGGCGGCCGCGCCGTGAACGCCGAGGAGGGCCACACCCAGGTCTACTCGGCCTCCGGACGCATCTCCGAGCAGCTCGCGGAGCCCAACGTGCGCCGCGGCCGCGCGCAGCTGCGCTACGACGGCCGGGCGATCATCCTCGGCTCCGGCGGCGCCGTGCTCGGCCGCTCGCGCGACTGCGACGTGGTCGTCGAGGACGAGAACGTGTCCCGCAAGCACGCCGAGGTGCGCCCGTCGGGCGGCGCCTGGATCGTGCGCGACCTCGGCTCCACCAACGGCGTCAAGGTCAATGGGCACAAGATCTCCGGCGCGCAGTCGCTGCGACCGGGCGACTCGATCGAGATGGGGCTCTCCCGTCTGACCTTCGAAGAGGGCTGAAAGCGTGCAACTGGACCCCGTCGCCGTCGCCCTGAAGTTCGGCTTCATCGCCGTCCTGTACCTGTTCCTGCTCTGGGTGGCGCGCTCCGCGCTGCGCGACCTGCGCCGCACGACGGGCGGTGCCGCGGCGCCCGACTACGAGGAGGCGACCGGCATGCACCCGGCCGGCCGGGCGCTCGAGCACCCGGGGTCGAGCGGCGGGATCCCGCGGCTGCGGATCGGCTCGGCGCCCGGCCTGCGCTCCGGCGCGGCCTACGACCTCTCCCAGGGTGCGCTGCTCGGACGCGGCGGCGAGGCGGACATCGTGTTGCAGGACCAGTTCAGCTCCACCCGGCACGCGCGGCTGGTCCCCCACGGCGACGCGATCGTGCTCGAAGACCTAGGCTCGACGAACGGGACGTACCTGAACGGCGAGCCCGTGAGCGGTCCGCAGCCGCTGCACGACGGCGACGCCATCCGCATCGGCGACTCCGAGTTCACGTTCGAACGATGAGACACCCTCGAACCGCACCCGCCCGCTGATGCTGCGGGTCTCCGAGCAGTGGTACGGCTCCGACGTCGGCCGTCAGCGCCAGGGCAACGAGGACAACTTCTTCGTCCGCGCGCCGCTGTTCGTGGTCGCCGACGGCATGGGTGGGGCGCAGGCCGGCGAGGTCGCGTCTGAGCTCGCGGTCGAGGCTTTCCGAGACGGGCTGCCGGACACGAACCCCGAGGAGGCGCTGGTCGGCACGATCCGCGAGGCCAACCACCGGATCCACGAGATGTCGCAGTCGGACTCCCAGCGCCAGGGCATGGGAACGACCTGCACCGCCGCCTACGTGGGCGAGCGGGAGGTCGTGATCGCGCACGTCGGCGACTCGCGCTGCTACCTGCTGCGCGACGGCGAGCTCACGCGGCTGACCCGCGACCACTCGCTGGTCGGCGAGCTGGTGGACCGCGGCAAGCTGACCGAGGAGCAGGCGGAGGTGCATCCGCAGCGCTCGGTCATCACCCGCGCGCTCGGGCCCGAGGCCGACGTCCGCGTCGACACCGAGCGTGTCGAGGCGCGCGGCGACGACCTGTTCCTGCTCTGCTCCGACGGCCTGACGTCGATGATCCGCGAGCACGCGCTGCTGCCGATCCTGCAGTCCGAGGGTGGCCTCGAGCCGCTCGGCCGCCGCCTGATCGCCGCCGCCAACGATGCGGGCGGCCGCGACAACATCACGGTCGTCCTGTTCCGGCTCGAGGAGGTCACCGTCGCCGGCAGCCGCCACAGCGACGAGACCACCGAGCAGTCCGCGGTCGCCGACTACGAGGACTTCGCGCCCGCCACCCGGGCCCGCGAGGACACCGCCCCCGCCCCGCAGGCCTCCGCCCGGCAGGAGGCCGAGTACCGCGCCGCCGGTACCGTCGCCGTCGCCGCCGTCAAGCCCTCCGCGCCGCCCCCGCGGACCGCCCCGCTGCCGCCCAGCCGCGACCGGGACCGCGGGCGCGAGACGCCGCCCGCCAAGCGCGGCCGCCTGCGCCGGTTCACCGCGCCGCTGGTCGTCGTCGGGATCCTGCTCGTGCTGCTCCTCGTCTCCGCCTGGATCGCCATCCGCGGCGTCTTCTTCGTCGGCCTGGACGCCAACCGCACGGTCACGATCTACCGCGGCCTGCCGTACGAGCTGCCGGCCGGGATCAAGCTCTACACCCGCGACTACGGCTCCGGCGTGACGATCGACCAGGTGCCGGCCAACCG
>JAXDHL010000387.1:0-5150 GCA_034664525.1 Solirubrobacteraceae bacterium | reverse complement strand
GCCGGGTCCTGCCGCTGGTGTCCCTCCTGCTCGTCGTGGCGCTCGGCGCGCCCGCCGTCGCTTCGGCGAAGCTGCCCGCCGGCTTCCTCGGCGTCCAGGCCGACGGGCCGCTGTTCAGCGGCCAGGTCGACGTGGGCAAGGAGCTGACGACGATGCAGCAGTCCGGCGTGCGCTCGATCCGGCTGGCCGTCTACTGGGACGTGGCGCAGCCGTACGCGACGATCGCCGACGTCCCGCCCGCGCAGGCCGGCGACTTCAGCGACGAGGGCGGCACGCCGACGCGCTGGGGCGTGCTGGACCTGTTCATCGCCGGCGCGGCGCAGCGCGGGCTGCGGCTGCTGCCGGTGATCCAGCGCGCGCCGCAGTGGGCGCGCAAGCACCCGAGCGTCGGCAACTCGCCGCCGTCGGCGTCCGGGCGCCAGGCCTATGCCCGCTTCCTGACCGCGCTGATCGGGCGCTACGGCCCGACCGGCGCCTTCTGGACCGCGCATCCGGAGATCCCCCGGATGCCGATCCGCCAGTGGCAGGTGTGGAACGAGCCGGACGGGGTGCGCGACTGGTCCGACCAGCCCGGCATCCCCGCCTACGTCAAGCTGCTCAAGCCCGCCTACGCGGCGGTCAAGGCCGCCGACCCGGGCGCGCAGGTCGTGCTGGCCGGGCTCGTCGGCCGCAGTTGGGAGGACCTGCAGCAGGTCTACGACAAGGGCGGCGGCAGGTTCTTCGACGTGGCGGCGATCCACCCGTTCTCGCTCGAGGTGTCCAACGTCCTGAAGATCCTGCGGCTCGCCCGGGCCACGATGAAGCGCAACGGCGACGCCGGCAAGCGGCTCGTGGTCAGCGAGCTCTCGTGGCCGTCGGCCAAGCACAAGACGAAGCAGCAGTACGGCTTCGAGGTCTCCGAGCAGGGACAGGCCGCGAAGATCCGGCAGGCGGTGCCGCAGATCGCCGCGCGCCGCAAGCCGTGGAAGATCTCGGCCGTGTTCTGGAGCACCTGGCTCTCCTACGACCGCGACACGACCTACTCGTTCGACTACGCCGGGCTGCGACGGCTCCGGAATGGCAAGGTCACGCCGAAGCCGGCGTTCTATGCGTTCCGCAGCGTGGCGCTTCGCCTCGAGCGGTAGCGCGTTCGCGCGGACGGTCACGGCGCTGCGACGCTGAGCAGCGCGTCCAGCTCGCGCACCGTGCGCTCCCACGTGAACGCGCGGGCGCGCTGCAGGCCGGCGGCGCGCAGGCGGGCGCGCTCGCGGTCGTCCGTGACGACGCTCAGCAGGCCGTCGCGGATCGACTCGGGGTCGGGCTCGACCAGGCGCGCGGCGCCGCCCGTGGTCTCCGGCAGCGCGCCGGCGCGGGTGGCGACGACCGGGGTCCCACACGCCATCGCCTCGATCGCGGTCAGCCCGAAGCCCTCGTGCAGCGACGGCAGCACGAACGCGCGGGCGCCGGCGTAGAGGCCGGGCAGGTCGGCATCGTCGACGTGGCCGAGCAGCGTCAGACCGTCCAGGCCGGTCTCGGCCGCGAACTGCGGCCGCCCCCCGCCGGCGACCACGACGTCCACGCCCTCGGCGCCCAGCGCCGCCGCGGCCGGGCCGAGCGCGGCGAGGTTCTTGCGCGCGGTCGCGCTGGCGACGCACAGGACGTAGGGGCGCTCGCGCTCCGCCGCGGTCCTCGCCTCCGGCGTGAAGGACGGTCCGACGCCGCCCGGGACCACGGACACCCGCTCGACCGGGACGCCCAGCAGGTCGACGATCTCGCGGCGCGAGAACTCGGATACGGTCACGACGTGCAGCGCACGCCGTGCCACCGCGGGCAGGACCCGCGCCTGCCAGGCCGCATAGAGGCTCGAGTACCAGGCGGGGTTGCGCAGCGCGGCGGCGTCGTGGATCACGATCACGTTGCGCGGGAAGGCGACGGGCGCGAGGTTGGCCGGGTTCAGCAGCGCCTTCGCGCGGCGGGCCTGCGCGGGGAGCAGCCCCTGCTCCCAGGCGTGCCCGGCGCGGTGCGCGAGCGCGGCCGGCGGCCTGGCCACGCGGTAGCGGTCCGGCCGCAGGGCGGGCAGCCGCGCGCTCAGCTCGCGGGCCCAGCGCTCCACGCCGCCGAGCTCCGGCCGGGCGGCGGCGCGCGCGTTGATCACGATCTCGGCGGCCATTGAGGGTCTGCGTCGACGGCCGGAGCCTCGTGGGCGGGGCGGCTCGCGGGATCGGACACTATGCGTCCGCCCTGCTCGACGCCCTGCGGCGGGACTTCCCGGCCGACGAGTTCCCGGTGGTCACGCCGCGCTCGCGGCTCGAGTCGCGCCTGCTGTTCGGATCGGCGGCGCTGACCGGCCGCCCGCGCCTGGACCGGCTCGCGGGCGGCTGCGACGTCGTGTGGGCGCCGGCGCCGGCCCCGCTGGCGGTCTCGCGCGGGGTCCCGCTCGTCCTGACCGTCCAGGACCGCTCGTGGGAGGTGCGACCGTCGGACTTCACGTCGTACGAGCGGCTGTGGCACCTGGCGGCGCGGCCTCGGGCGCTCGCGCGCCGGGCCGAGCGCGTGCTGACGACGACCGAGCACGGCCGCGCCGACATCGTCGCCGCCTGGGGGCTCGACCCGGCGCGGGTCGCGGTCGCCCCGCTCGGCGTCCGGGCGCTGGCGCCGGGCGCGCCGCCGGGCGGCGAGCCGTACCTGCTGTTCGTCGGCGCGCTCGAGCCGCGCAAGGCGCCCGGCGTCCTCGCCGCCGCGCTCGCCACCGCGCGCGCCCGCGGACTGCGCGCGCGGCTGATCGTCGTGGGCGACGGCCGGATGGACGTGCCGGGCGCCGAGCACGCCGGCCGGGTCGACGACGCGACCCTGGCCGGTCTCTACGCCGGGGCGCTGGCGCTGGTGATGCCCTCGCACCTGGAGGGCTTCGGCCTGACCGCGGTCGAGGCGCTGGCCGCCGGCACGCCGGTCATCGTCAGCGACCTCGCGCCGGTGCGCGAGGTGCTCGGCGACGCCGCGTTCGCCTATGTCCCGCCGGGTGACGCGGGCGCGCTCGCCGACGCGCTGCTGGCGGTCGAGCGCGCGGCGCCGCGCGGCGACCCGGCCGCCGTGGCCCACCTCACCTGGTCGGCGACGGCGGCGGTGACGCACGCCGCGCTGGTGGAGGCGGCGGGCGCGTGATCTCGGTCGTGACCGTGCTGCACGACTCGGCGCCCGAGGTCGCGACGCTGCTGCGCTCGCTGGAGCGGTTCCTGCCCGACGCGCAGGTGATCGCCGTCGACACCGCCTCGGCCGACGACGGGGTCGCGATCGCGCGTGACGGCGGGGCCGAGGTGGTCGCGCTGGGCGCCAACCCCGGCTTCGGCGCGGCCAACAACGCCGGCCTCGGGCGGGCGCGGGGCGACGTCACGCTGCTGCTCAACCCGGACGTCGAGCTGCTCGACGGCGGGCTCGCGGGCCTCGCGGACGCCGTCCGGCGCGCTGATGCGCTGCTCGCGCCGCGGCTGATCGGGTCCGACGGCCGGACCCAGCGCAGCGCGCACCCGCTGCCGGGAACGCTCGGCGCCCTCGTCGCCGCGGCGGCGCACCCGCCGGCGCTGCCGCGGGCCGTGCGCGACCGGCTGGAGCCGTGGCGCGCCGACCACGCCCGGACGGTCGGCTGGGCGATCGCGGCGGCGGTCGCGGCCCGGACGGCGACGCTGCGGCGCCTCGGCCCGTTCGACCCGGCGCAGTTCCTGTTCTTCGAGGACCTCGACCTGTGCCTGCGTGCTCGGGCGGCCGGGATCCCGACGGTCTACGTGCCGGACGTCGTGGTGCGCCACAGCGGGGGGCACTCGACCGGCCCGGCCTACGACGGCGATCCGCACGAGCTGCTGGCGCGGCGCCGCCACGCCGTGGTCCGGCAGCGTCTCGGCGCCCGCGCCGCCGCGCTGGACGGCGCCGCCCAGCGGCTCACGTTCGCCACGCGGCTCGCCGCCCGGGCCGCGATGGGGCGTCCGCGCGACCGCGAGCGCGCCCAGCTGCGCGCCCAGCGGGCAATACAGTGACGCCGATGCTCGTCCGCCTCGTGAGCGCGCTGCTGCTGGTCGCGGCGCTGCTGCCGGCAGCAGTCCCCGCTGACGCGCTGGCGCAGCAGAGTGCCGGGGACAACCAGTACCAGGACCCGTTCGCCAGCAGCGGCGGGAAGGCCAAGCCGACCGCCACCGCCGTGCCGGTGACGCCGCAGCCCACGGCCGTCCCGACCACCGCCGCGACCGCCGTGCCGACGGCCGACACCGCGGCCGCCGCCCGCGCCGACCGGGCACGACTCCGGACCCAGCGCGCCCGCGAGCGCGCGGCGCTCGCCCGCGCCCGCGCCGCCGCCACCGCGCAGACGCCGACCCCGACCGCCACCTCCAGACCGGCGTCGTCGGCGGGCGGTTCCGGCGGCTCCGGCGGCGGCCTCGGCGGCGGGGCGATCGCGGCGATCGCGGTCGTCCTGTTGGCGGCGGCCGGCGCCCTCGCCCTGCTGTGGCGCCGCCGCCGTGGCGGCCGGTTGCGCTCGGCGGAGTCGTGAGGATCGCGGGCGCCGTCGCCGCGCTGGCGGTCGCCGCCTGGTTCGGCCTCGGCGTCTACCAGGCGCACAACGCCGACGCCGCCCGCGAGGCGATCGGCCGGCTGCCGGACCCGACGGCCGCGCAGACCGCGCGCATCCGCGCCGAGCTCGACCGCGCGGCGACGCTCAATCCCGACCGCGGGATCACCCTCCTGCGCGCCCGCGCCGCCTTCCAGCAGCCGGACCTGCCGCGCGCGTACCGGCTGATCCAGCAGGTCACCCGGGCCGAGCCGGACAACATCGAGGCCTGGGCGCTGCTCGCGTTCGCGACGGTCAACCACCACGCCGACGCGCTCAACCGCGCCGCCGAGGCGCAGGTCCGCCGCCTCGCCCCGCCGGTCCCGGCACCTTAGGCCGGGAGCAGCTCGAGCACGCGGTCGAGCACCGCGTCCGGCAGCGCGTCGTCCCAGGAGCGCGCCCAGTCGACGGCGCTGCCGGCCACGCGCCGACCGGCGTCGCCGGCGCCCGCGGTCGCCTCGGCGAGCATCGCCGCGACGCCCTCCACGGTCGGCTCTGCGGTCAGCAGGTTGGCGGAGATCGCGGCCATCGCGGCGGGCGTCTTGTGCTCGAACGAGCTCGTGACGGTCAGCATGCC
>JAXDHL010000386.1:0-3165 GCA_034664525.1 Solirubrobacteraceae bacterium | reverse complement strand
CGCCCATCAGCACGATCTCGTGGATCCGCCCGTGCAGGTCGGGGCGCGCCCCGAGCAGCCGGGCGACGTTGGTGAGCGGCCCGGTGGGCACGAGCGTCACCGGCTCGCGGGCCGCCTCGAGCGTGGCTGCCATCAGCTCGAGCGCCGATCGATGGTCCAGCGGCGCCTCCCCGGTCCGCAGCTCGTAGCCGTCGAGGCCGGTGGCGCCGTGGATGTCCGGCGCGGTGACGAGCTCGCCGTGCAGCGGTCCCGCCGCGCCGGCGGCGATCGGGACGCCCTCGAGGCCGGCGAGCGCCGCGACCCGGCGCGCGTTGAGCGTGGCGAGCTCCAGCGGGCAGTTGCCCGCCACGGTGGTGACCGCCAGCAGATCGATCGCGTCGTGACCCGCCGCGAGGAGCATGGCGACCGCGTCATCGTGGCCGGGATCGCAGTCGAGCAGGATCGGTTTGGGCCGCGGAAGGCTAATGTCCCGAACTATGCCCGAGCACGGAGAAATGCGGGCCGCGTTGTCCAACGCGCTGGTCGCCCTGATGAAGGAGCACTGGGGCAAGGGGCCGACCGCCGCCAAGAGCTTCATCAACGACGAGTACGTGTTCACGGTGCTCGAGGGCGGCCTGACCCGCAACGAGGAGACGCTGCTGGCCGCCGGGCACGAGGCGATCGTGCGCTCGTACCGGCTGCAGTTCCAGCAGGCCGTGCGCGACGAGTTCACCGGCGCGGTCGAGCGGATCACCGGCCGCCGGGTGCTCGACTACCACTCCCAGGTGCTGTTCGATCCGCCGCGGTCGTTCGAGCTGTTCGTGCTCGATGGTCCGCCGGCCGTCCCGGTCAGTGGCGAGCCGCCGAGCTGACCGGCTCGACCGCCACGTCGGGGAAGTCCAGATCGGTCCCGCAGCGGGTGCACACGGCGTCGTGCAGCGGCACGATGCGCCCGCACGTCGGGCACTGACGGCGGACCTCGTCGATCTCGTAGCGGTACATCGCGGCGAGGATCACCCCGAGGAACGGCACGACCAGCCCGACCATCCCCCAGATCAGCACCGAGGAGCCCTTGCGCTTGGCGATGAAGCCCGCCCAGACGGCGGAGACCAGGCAGACGATCAGGTACTCCACGCCCCCGAGGTTAGTCGTAGACGCGCTTGAGATGCGCGAAGCGATCCGCGCGCGACTCGACGTGGCGGCGGACGCTGCGGACCTGCCGCAGGGCCTCGTCGCGGTTCAGCGGCCGCCGGCCTGCCGGCAGCAGCGAGAGCCGTCGAAGCGCGCCGGGGGCGGACAAGGTCGCGTTCGTCATCGTGGCCATGCCGACATGATGGACGGGCATCGTGGCTGCAGATATGGCCATTTGGAGAAAATGGCGTGATCAGTGGTGGACATCGCGGGCCGCCTTCACGGCCGCGCGCACCGCGAGCCGCTGACGCTTCGGCAGCCGCCGGCGCAGGCGCCAGGGCGCGCCGCTGAAGGCCATGTTGGCGACCGTGGCGAAGCCGGCCTCGTCCTCGCGCAGGGCGAGCAGCAGGTGGGCGATGCGGTCCGCACGCGGCAGCCCGGGCTCGTCGACGCGCACGCAGTAGCAGCACACCCGCCGGCCGCCCGGCAGCGCGAGCACGGCGCCGGCCTCCCCCACGAGCCACGTCCCCAGCGTGCCGCGCTCGATCACCAGCCCGGTCTGCTCGTGGAGGTCACGGGCACCGTGGCCGATGAGGTCGCCGAGCAGGCCGAGAGCCGTCCGCTCCGGGCCTTCCCCGGCGGCCTTCTGCGGCCGCAGCACGTTCGACCCGCGCTTGGCGTAGAGCTCCGGGATGATCCACGCGTGCGCGACGAGCACCGCCGCCAGCGGGAACGACAGCGGCTCGAGCAGCAACAGCGCCGCCGCCGCGGCCAGCAGCGGGACGGTGTGGGCGAAGGTCGTCGCGGTCCAGTAGTGGCCGGACTGCCGCAGGCGGCGGGCATCGACCCGCGGGCGCCAGTAGACCGATGCCGTCTCCGGGAGACAGGCGGGTGCGGGCGCCGCTGAAGGCGCGGCGTCAGCCACCCGCGATCGGGCGGCGCAGGATGACCGTGCTCGCGTCGTCGAGCGGCAGCTCGCGCACCTGCTCGGCGTGTCCCTCGCCGCGCGTGACCACCGCGTAGTGGCCCTGGTCGAGCTGCTCCCGGAAGGCCGTCACGGCGGCCTCGACGGACGCGGCGTCATCGGCCGTCCACTCCGCCAGGAGGGTGTGCCCGGTGTGGTCCATGCGGATGAGCTTCGCCATGCGGTTCATGGTACGCCCGCGCGGGCGTGCCGCAAACTCGTCGGCGCGACGCGGGTACGGTCGGCGACATGCCGCTCGTCCTCCGGGTCGCGGCGCCCGCCGATCAGCTAGACGCCGAGCTGCTCGCGGATGATCCGCTGGACCGTGCCACCGTCGGCGCGGCCCTTGGTCTCCCGCATGACCGGACCCATCAGGGCGCCGATCGCCTTCGGGTTTCCGCCGCGGATGCGCTCGACGACGTCCGGGTTCTCGGCCAGGACCTTGGCGACGACGGCCTCGAGCTCGTCACCGGGCTCCATCGCCGCGAGCCCCTCGCGCTCGACGACGGCCTGCGCGCCCCCGCCCTCGACGACCAGCACGTCGAGCACCTTGCGCCCGGCGTCGTTGGAGATCGTCTTCGCCTGCACCAGGCCGGCCAGCTCCGCGAGCGCCTGCGGCGTCAGCGCACCGGTCTCCGGCGCGCGCTCGAGCCAGTTGGCGATCACCCGCGGCTCGACGCCGCCGTCGGAGGCGCGCACCGCGTCCTCGAACAGCAGCGCCCGCTCCGGGCGCCAGGTCAGCGTCCGCGCGGTCTCGGCGGTCAGCCCGAGCTCGGACTCGTAGCGCACGATCCGGTCGGCCGGCAGCTCCGGCAGCGCCGCGCGGGCGGCCGCGAGCATCTCGTCGGTCGGAGCGACCGGGACCAGGTCGGGCTCTGGGAAGTAGCGGTAGTCGTGCGCCTCCTCCTTGGAGCGCAGCGACGTCAGCGAGCCCGACCGCGGGTCGAAGTGCAGCGTCTCCTGCGTCACCGCCTCGCCCGCCTCGACGAGCGCGATCTGGCGGGCGATCTCGGCCCGGATGCCCTGCTCGAGGAACGCGAACGAGTTCATGTTCTTGAGCTCGGTCTTGGTGCCGAGCCGGCTCGAGCCGG
>JAXDHL010000385.1:0-3294 GCA_034664525.1 Solirubrobacteraceae bacterium | reverse complement strand
ATAGACGTTGTCGCCCATGGCGATCTCGTCCCCGTAGTAGATCACCGGGCTCCCGGGGAGGGAGAAGAGGATCGCCGTCATCAGCTCGATCTCGTCGCGGCCGTTGTCGAGCAGCGGGGCGAGCCGGCGCCGGATGCCCACGTTGATCTTCATGCGCGGGTCCTTGGCGTACTCGGAGTACATGTAGTCGCGCTCCTCGTCGGTCACCATCTCGAGCGTCAGCTCGTCGTGGTTGCGCAGGAAGAGCCCCCACTGACAGTTCTCGGGGATGGCCGGGGTGTTGGCCAGGGTCTCGAGGATCGGGGCGGCCGTCTCCCGGCGCAGGGCCATGAACATCCGGGGCATCACCGGGAAGTGGACCGCCATGTGACACTCGTCACCTTCCCCCTGGCCGTAGTAGGCGACGACGTCCTCGGGCCACTGGTTGGCCTCGGCGAGCAGGACGCGGTCGGGGTACTCCTCGTCGACCGTCTTGCGCACCTTGCGCAGGAACTCGTGGGTCTCCTCGAGGTTCTCGCAGTTGGTGCCCTCGCGCTCGTAGAGGTAGGGCACGGCGTCGAGGCGGAAGCCGTCGAGGCCGCGGTCCAGCCAGAACCGCAGCACGTCCATCATCTTCTCGTGGACGACCGGGTTGTCGTAGTTGAGGTCGGGCTGGTGGGAGAAGAACCGGTGCCAGTAGTACTGGCCGGCGACCGGGTCCCAGGACCAGTTCGACGTCTCGGTGTCGGTGAAGATGATGCGCGCGTCCTGGTACTTCTCCTCCGTGTCGGACCACACGTACATGTCGCGCTCCGGCGACCCGGCCGGCGCGTTGCGCGCCTGCTGGAACCACGCGTGGTCGCTGGAGGTGTGGTTCATCACGAGGTCGGCGATGACGCGGATGCCGCGCTCGTGCGCCGCCAGGATGAAGGTCTCGAAGTCCTCGACGGTCCCGTAGTCGGGGTGGATCGCGTAGAAGTCGGCGATGTCGTAGCCGCCGTCGCGCAGGGGGCTGGCGAACATCGGCAGCAGCCAGATGCAGTCGACGCCCAGCCACTGCAGGTAGTCGAGCTTCTCGGTCAGCCCGACGAAGTCGCCCGAGCCGTCGTCGTTGCCGTCGTAGAACCCGCGCATGTGGATCTCGTAGAAGATCGCGCGCTTGAACCAGAGCGGGTCGCGCTCGAACCAGTGCGTCGGGTCGGCCGGGCTGAGCGGCGCGATCGCCGTCCCCGGGTCGGTGTCGGGCGGCGAGCCCTCCGCCTTCTCGAAGCGGGTGGGTACGCCGGACTCCGAGTCCTCACGGTCCTGGATGCTCATGCGCCGAACCGCATGACGATGGACTTCTTCTCACGGCAGGCGGTCGTCATGCGGCGATGACACGGAAGACGTGCGCCTGGCGCTCGCCGGGGGCGAGGCGGACGAAGTTGCCGCCGATGCGCCAGTCGTAGCGCGAGCCGTCCAGGAGATCC
The DNA here is from genome assembly GCA_034664525.1 of Solirubrobacteraceae bacterium. GTDB lineage: Bacteria > Actinomycetota > Thermoleophilia > Solirubrobacterales > Solirubrobacteraceae > DATLGB01. The sequence continues at coordinate 1,846 of JAXDHL010000385.1, read as the reverse complement.
TGGACCTGGAAGACCGGCGGGAGCCCGAGATGTGCGGGCACGTTCACCAAGCCTTCCTGCGCCCATTGCGAATCGAGGCAGACCACGGTGATGACCATGTCGCCCTCGTGGCGCTTGACGTAGGCGATGAGCCCGTCGTTGGCCGTGTCGAGGAACTCGATGTTGGACAGATGCTGCAGGGCGGGGTGCGCGCGGCGGGCCTCGTTGAGCAGCCGCACCAGGCCGTTCAGCGGCGCGCCCTTCAGCGTCCGCTCCTTGGCCTCGTACTTCTCGGAGTCGAGGTACTCCTCGCTGCCCTCGCGCACCGCGGTGTGCTCGATCCACTCATAGCCCGAGTAGATGCCGTAGGTCGGGCTGAGGGTCGCGGCGAGCACGAGGCGCGCCTCGAACGCCGGGCGGCCGCCGTGCTGGAGCTGCTCGGTGAGGATGTCGGGGGTGTTGGCGAAGAAGTTGGGGCGGAAGTAGTCCTGGCTCTGGTAGGCGAGCTCCAGGACGTACTGCTCCAGGTCCCACCGCGACTGCTGCCACGTGAAGTAGGTGTAGGACTGGTTGAAGCCGACCTTGGCCAGCGTGCGCATCACCGCGCGGCGCGTGAACGCCTCGGCCAGGAAGATCGTGTCGGGGTGCTTGGCGCGCACCTCCGCGATGAGCCACTCCCAGAAGGCGAGCGGCTTGGTGTGCGGGTTGTCCACGCGGAACACCTTGACGCCGCGCTCGACCCACAGCAGGACGACCTTCAGCAGGGCGTTCCACAGGTTCTTCCAGTCGTCGGACTGGAAGTTCACGTTGTAGATGTCCTGGTACTTCTTGGGCGGGTTCTCGGCGTACTTCAACGAGCCGTCCGGGCGGCGGTGAAACCACTCGGGGTGCTCGGCGAGCCAGGGATGGTCGGCCGAGCACTGGATCGCGAAGTCGATCGCGATCTCCATGCCGTGCTGCTCGGCGGCCTGCACGAGCTCGGCGAAGTCGTCGAGCGTGCCGAGCTCCGGATGGACGGCCTCGTGGCCGCCGACGCCCGCCAGCCCGATGGCCCACGGGCTGCCCGGGTCGCCCTCGCCCGCGGTGAGCGCGTTGTTGCGGCCCTGGCGATTGGTCTCGCCGATCGGATGGACCGGGGTGAGGTACAGGACGTCGAAGCCCAGCGCGGCGATGTCGGGGACCGCCGCGGCGGTGCCGCGGAAGCCGCCCCACGACCGCGGGAAGACCTCGTACCAGCTGCCGAAGCGCGCGCGCACCGGGTCGACGTCGACCGCGAAGGGCTCCTCCAGGGTCGCCGACTCGCTGCGGTCGGGATGGCGCTCGACGGCGGCCGCGAGCTCCGGGCCGAGCGCGGCGTCGTGCTTGGCCTCCTCCGGCGCGGCCGCGTCGGTCAGCGTGGCGAGCGCGTGCTCCACGAGGCGGCGGTCCGAGGCGGACTTGATCCGCTCGGCGGCGGCCTGCAGCAGCACGACGCCCTCGCTCAGCTCGCCGGCGAGGTCGTGCTGGCCGCCCTCGACCTTGCGGCGCAGCTCCTCGCGCCAGGACGCGAAGCGGTCGATCCAGGCGTCGATGGCCCAGTGCCAGCGCCCGAGCACGTCGTCGATCGGGAAGCTCCCGGTCCACGTGTCGCCGTCGATGTCCTTGTCGATGTGCGTGAGCGGCGACTCGTGCCAGCGCCGGCCGCCCGGCGCCTTCCAGCGCACGACGGCGCGCAGCACGTCGTGGCCATCGGCGAAGATGGTGGCGCGGACGTCGACGCTCTCGCCCGGCGTTCGCTTGATCGCGAAGCGCCCGTCGTCGACGACGGGCTCGGGGGCGAGGATGACGTTGCGCGGCGGGGCCGCGGCCTTGGCGCGCTTGGCCGCAC
>JAXDHL010000384.1:0-4413 GCA_034664525.1 Solirubrobacteraceae bacterium | reverse complement strand
CGAAGACCTCGGCCGCCGGCGGCGTCGGCCGGCGCAGGTTGTCGATGCAGCGGTTGTGGGCGACGCGGTACAGCCAGGCGCGCAGGTTCAGCTCGCGCGCGTCGCCGCGCAGGGCGCCGTAGGCGCGCACGAAGACGTCCTGCAGCACGTCCTCGGCGTCGGCCCGCGACGTCGCGGAGAGCATCTGGCGCACGTACGCGAACAGCCGCTGCCGGTAGCGGTCGTGGATCGCGGCGAAGGCGTCCTCGGAGCCGGAGCGGAAGAGGGCGACGAGCTGGTCGTCCGAGCGCAGCCGCAGCAGTGGGATCGACAGCGGGCGGCGGGCGAGCGCGGGGGCGTGGACGGCTGAGGCTTCCAAGATCTCTCCCTATCGCCGACTCTAACCGGCTCCGGGGTCGGAAGTTCCGCGGATCGTGCGGAACAGCCGCCTCAGCTCGGCGTACGCGGGCTTGGCCTGCCCGTCCCAGGCCAGCAGGCCCTTGGCCGAGTCGGGCGGCGCCGGGTTCGGGTTGCCGCCGGTGAAGCCGGGCTTGACGCGGAAGTCGCGCAGGATCCAGGCGAGCGCGCCGCCGAGCCACGGCCGCGCGTCGATCGCCGCGAGGTGGTCGTGCAGCAGCTGGGCCTGGAACGCGTACGTGCCCTTCTCGGTGACCGGCCCGTCGTGATCGGCCTCCGCCCCGAACTCGGTCACGAACAGCGCCTTGCCGGGGTACAGCGCGCGCATCGAGTCCAGGTACCGCCCCAGCCCGGCGCGGTCGGCGGTCGCGCCGCCCGGCCCGTCGTACCAGCCGAAGTAGTCGTTGATCCCGATCGCGTCGAGGACGTCGTAGGCGCTCTGGGCGGGGACGCCGGGATAGCCGAGCACGTCGAGTGCGACGAGGCGGGTCGGGTCCAGCTCGCGCGCGGCGGCGGCGAGCCGCGCGATCAGCCGGCTCGACGGGGCGTCGAGCCGGGCCGGGAGCTCGTTGCCGAGCGACCAGGCGAGCACGCTGGGGTGGTTGCGGTCACGCAGCACCTGCGCCCGCACGAACGTCTCGGCGCGCTGCTGGAGGCCGGCGTCGAGCAGCTGGGCCGGGGTGAGCTGGTAGATCGGGGCCTCGTCCCAGACGGCGATGCCGAACCGGTCGGCCAGCTCGAGCGTCTGGGGGTGCAGCGGGTAGTGCGCGCGGGTGAACGTCGCCCCGAGCTTGAGCAGGGCATCGATGTCCGCGCGCCGGCGCGCAGGGGAGAGGGCGTTGCCGACGACGGGGTCATCCTCGTGCATCGACGCGCCGCGCAGCGCGAGCGGCTTCCAGTTGAACTCGAGGCGCCCGTCGGGGCGGAGCTCGACGTGGCGGATCCCGTGCTCCTCGACGTCGCTCACCGCCGCGCCGCGGCCGTCGCGGGCGGTGACGGCCACCCGGTAGAGGTGCGGGTCGCCGGGCGCCCACAGCTTCGGGTTCGCGACACGCAGGCGGGCGCTGTAGGTCGCGCTTGCGCCGGGGGCGAGCGTCGCCGGGCCGCCGGCGAAGCGCAGCGCGCGGCCCGCGGCGGTCCCGTCGACGGCGACGGCGCGCTCGACCGCGGTGGTGTTGCGCACGGTCGCCGCCACCCGCATGGTCGCCGCGCAGGTCGGGCAGCCGACGCTTGAACGCACGAGGACGTCGTCGAGGTCGAGCGCCTGGACGGGGCGCAGGTAGACCTCGCGCGGCAGGCCGCCGTAGTTCCACCAGCCGCCGTCGGGGTTGCCCTTGGCGTCGAGCCCGCCCGGCGGCAGGTCGAACGGCGTCGTGCGCGAGTCGACCTTGACCAGCAGCCGGTTGACGCCCGCCCTCGCGCCCGTGGCCGGCAGCTCGAACGGCAGGTACGCGCCCGAGTGGGTCCCGATCGGCTTGCCGTTCAGCCACGCCGTGAGCGTGTAGTTGGCGGCCTCGAAGCGCAGCGCCCACGCCTTGGCGGACCGGTCGGACGGGAGCACGAAGTCCTTGCGGAACCAGCCGACGCCGCCGAGCATCGACTGCAGCGACAGGTCGTCGCTGTTCCAGACGTACGGGACGCCGACTGGGCGCCACGCCGTCTCGCCGTCGCGCCGGAACGACCACGTCCCGCCCAGCAGCCGCTTGCCCTGCACGCCGGTGCCGTACAGCGCCTCGACCGGCGGGACCGACGGCGCGGCGGCGGTGTCGTCGCCGTAGCGGACCTGGGCGTGCGCTGCCGGCGCCCAGCCCAGGGCGAGCAGCGCCGCGAGGAGGGCCTTCCGTGCCACGCCCGGAGGTTCGCGGCTTCGGCCGGGAGTCCTCCCGGGTAGCCATCCCGGCATGAGCCAAGACGCCAAGATCTTCTTCTCGGCCTCCCAGGAGCACTTCCCGCCCGAGGAGCTCCTGCGCCAGGCGGTCGAGGCCTCCCGCTCCGGCTTCGACGGCATCGCGTCGTCGGATCACCTGCAGCCGTGGTGGGAGCCGGGCGAGTCCGGCCACACCTGGCCGTGGCTCGGCGCCGCCGGGGCGCTGACCGAGGACCTCCCGATCGGCACCGCCGTCACCCCGATCGCCAAGCGCTACCACCCGGCGCTGATCGCGCAGGCCTGGATGACCCTCGAGCGGCTGTTCCCGGGCCGGCCGTTCCTCGGCGTCGGATCCGGCGAGGCACTCAACGAGGTCCAGGTCGGCGACGATTGGCCCACCCCGGCCGACCAGGTCGACCGCATGGCCGAGGGCCTGTCGATCATCCGCCGCCTGTGGGACGGCGAGACGCTGAGCGAGAACGGCCGCTTCTACAAGACGCGCGACACGCGCCTGCACACGCTGGCCGATCGCAAGCCGCCGATCTGGGTCTCGGCGTTCGGGCCGAAGGCGGCCAAGGTCGCCGCCGAGTACGGCGACGGCATCTGGTGCCTCGCCGACCCGGAGATGGCGCCGGACGTGATCGCGACCTACCACGCCGAGCGCGAGCGCCTCGGCAAGGATCCCGGCGACGTCGTCCTCTCGGTGCTGATCTCCTACGCGCGCTCGGACGAGGAGGCGCTCGAGGCCGCCAGGCGCTGGAAGGGCGCCCAGCCGTCGGAGTTCTACAAGGAGGACTGGCACCGCCCGGCCGAGATGTTCGAGGAGGGCGACCGCCGGCTCTCCGACGCCGAGCTGGCCGAGAAGATCATCGCCTCGGGCGACCCGCAGGTGCACATCGAGCGGCTGCGCGAGGTGATCGGCCTCGGCGCCACCGTCGTGTGTATCCAGAACAACTCCGGGGCCGACCCGCTCGGCGCGATCGAGGTCTACGGCGAGACCGTGCTGCCGGCGCTGCGGGAGCGCTCGCGGACTCGGGGCTAGCGGTCGATCTCCTCGTAGCCCGGCTCGCCCGGCAGGACGACGCGGGCGACCTCCCCCTCGACCACGACGCGCGGCTCGATGGGGACGACCTCGCGGCCGTCGGCCCACGTCAGCAGCTCGTCGGCGCTGCCGAAGCCCTGCAGCGCCTCGAGCGTCTTGATGGTCGGGAACACGAGCACGAGGTCGCCGGCCTCGTAGGCGCGCAGCGCGTCCGACGGCGCCCACCAGCCCCAGCCGATGCACTCCGCACCGTCGACCTCCGGCTGGGCGTCCTCGGGCACGCGCGCGAGGAAGAAGTACGTGTCGAAGCGCTTGGCCACCTCGCGCGGCGTGATCCAGCGGCTGAACGGGTGCAGCGCGTCCGGCCCGCCGAGCGCGACACCGGCCTCCTCCTCGACCTCGCGCACGCCCGCCAGGCGGTGCGCGCGGTCGCCCGCGGCCGCCTCGGCGTCGTCGACCGCGCCGCCCGGGAACACCCACGCGCCGCCCATGAAGCGCTGCTCGGGATTGCGCTGCACGAGCAGCACCTCGAGCGTCTCCGTCCCGCCCCGCAGCACGATCACGGTCGCCGCCTGCCGGGGCTCGACCGGTGCCGCGCCGAGATTGAGCTCCTCGCCAGGTCCTGGCCGGTCGACCTCCATCACGGCGAGGCTATCTGGCGGAACGGCCAATAGGATCAGTCGGCATGACGACGGGCACCCAGCAGAAGTACATCTGCGAGTCATGCGGCTTCATCTACGACCCCGCGGACGGCGATCCGGACGGCGGCATCCCGGAGGGGACCGCCTTCGAGGACATCCCCGCCGACTGGTTCTGCCCCGTGTGCGGCGCACGCAAGGCCGACTTCGTCCCCTACGAGGACTGATCGCGGCCTGAGCGCCCTGCGCCGGTCGCCGCCGCTCGAGCTGCTCGTCTTCGTCACGGGCACGGCGTCGCTCGGGGCGGAGATCGCGGCGGCGCGCCTGCTCGCCCCGTACTTCGGGGCGTCGACGATCGTGTGGGCGAACACGATCGCGGTCGTGCTGGTCGCGCTGTCGGCCGGGTACTGGCTGGGCGGCCGGCTGGCGGACCGCCACCCGCACATCCGCGGGCTGTGCGCGCTCGTGCT
>JAXDHL010000383.1:0-7972 GCA_034664525.1 Solirubrobacteraceae bacterium | reverse complement strand
TCAGCACGATGCGCCCGCGCGGCGAGTCCATCTCCTCCGACCACAGGCCGTAGGTCGGGCACGTCGGCAGGCAGAAGCCGCAGTGCACGCAGTCGTCGAGCAGCTCCTCCATCGGGGTGGTGCTCATGGTCAGATGCCTCCTGCGAACAGGCCGGGGTTGCAGCGGCCCTCGGGGTCGAAGCGTTCCTTGACGCGGCGCATGAGCTCGAGCTCGGGCCCCTCGGGGACGTCCCAGGGGTCGACCGCAGCGCGCAGCTCGGACGGGGCGTCCGTGAGGACCACCGGGTGCGGCCGTAGCGCGGCGCGGACCGCGGCCACCGTGTCCGGCGTCGCGCCGTCGAGACGCAGCCAGGTGGTGCCGACGCCGGCGCGACCGACCGCGGTGGCGCCGTGCTCGGCGGCGACGCGCAGCACCTTGGCCAGGTCAGCGGGCAGGCCGAGCACGCGCAGGACGACCGGCCCGCGCTGGCCGGCCCGCTGCGCGTCCCACAGCTCGTCGTCGTCGGTCACGGTCTCGCCGCCGAGCGCGCCGGCCCGGTCGGCGCCGGCCGCACCGGCGAAGCGCGCCAGCACGGCGCCCCCGGCGCCGTCCCAGCGGACGTCGAGCGCCTCGGCCTCGATCGGCCGGGCGGCGAGGTCGAGGGCGGTGCGCTGCAGCTCCTCGGGGTCGTCGTGGCGCAGCACCGCGGTGGCGGTCCCCGACGGCCTGGGGTGCAGGCGCACGCAGACCTCGGTGATGACGCCGAGCGTCCCGTAGGAGCCGGCCGCCAGCTTCGGCAGGTCGTAGCCGGCGACGTTCTTGATCACGCGGCCGCCGCTGCGGGCCACGGTCCCGTCCGCCAGGGCGAGCGCGATCCCGATCACCAGGTCGCGCGGAGCGCCGTAGCGATGGCGCAGCGGGCCGGAGTCGGCGGTCGCGACGACGCCGCCGATCGTCCCGCCCGGCGGCGGGTCGAGCGCCAGCATCTGGCCGTGCTCGGCGAAGCGCGCCTGCGCGGCCTCGAGCGGGACGCCCGCCTCCAGCACAGCGGTGAAGTCGCCCGGATCGTGGCTGACGATCGCGTCGAGGCCGGAGGTGTCCAGCACGCCGAGCTCGTCCAGCGGGCGCCCCCAGTCCTTCGTGCCGGCGCCACGCACCCGGACGGCGCCGCCGCCGTCGCGCAGCCGCTCGGCGATCGTCTCGCTGGCGCTAGAAGCGCTCGGCAACGCCGGCCTCCTCCAGCGGGTGACGGCGGTAGAGGCCGGGGACCTCGCCGCACAGGCGCGGCGTCGGCATGACCTTGCCGGGGTTGGCCAGGCCGTGCGGGTCGAACGCGCAGCGCAGCTTCTGGAACGCGGCCAGGTCGGGCTCGTCGAACTGCTTGCCCATGTGCTTCTTCTTGTCGTACCCGACGCCGTGCTCGCCGGTGATCGAGCCGCCGGACTCCAGGCAGACGTCGAGGATCCGCTCGGACAGCTCGGCGGCGCGCCCGGCGTCCTCGGGCTTGTCGTAGCAGACCAGCGGGTGCAGATTGCCGTCCCCGGCGTGGAACACGTTGGCGACGCGCAGCCCGTACTCCTCGGAGAGCTCGCCGATCCGCTCGAGGACCTCGGGCAGCTTGGTCCGCGGGATGACGCCGTCCTGCACGTAGTACGCGTGGGCGATCCGGCCCATCGCGGCGAAGGCGGCCTTGCGGGCGCGCCAGAAGCGGGCGCGCTCGGCCGCGTCGGACGCGATGCGCACCTCGGTCGCCCCGGCCTCGTCGCAGAAGCGCTCGACCTCCTCGAAGCGGGCGTCGCACTCGCGCTCGGAGCCGTCCAGCTCGACCAGCAGCGCCGCGCCGGCGTCCATCGGGAAGCCGGCCTTGGCCATCGGCTCGGCGGCCTGGATGGCGAGGTTGTCCATCAGCTCGATCGCGCCCGGGATGACGCCGGCCTGGGTGATCGCCGACACGGCCTCGCCGGCGTCGAGCGGCGAGTCGAAGAATGCGACCAGCGTGCGCACCGCCTCGGGCACCGGGACGACGCGCAGCGTGATGCGCGTGATCAGCGCGAGCGTGCCCTCGGAGCCGACGAGCGCGCCGAGCAGGTCGTAGCCGGGGCGGTCGGACTGCGGGCCGCCGACCTCGACCACGGTGCCGTCGGTCAGCACCGCCTCGAGCCCGGTCACGTAGTTCGTGGTGAAGCCGTACTTCAGGCAGTGCGCGCCGCCCGAGTTCTCGGCGATGTTGCCGCCGATCGTGCAGACGATCTGGCTGCTCGGGTCCGGCGGGTAGAAGTGGGTCGGCGCCACGGCCAGGCTGACCTCGGTGTTCGTGACGCCGGGCTCGACGACGATCCGGCCGTTGGGCAGGTCGACCTCCAGCACGTGCTTCATGCGGCTGGCGACGATCACGATCCCGTCCGCGACCGGCAGCGCCCCGCCGCTGAGGCCGCTTCCGGCCCCCCGGGCGACGAACGGCGTGTCGTGCTCGAAGCAGGCCCGGACGGCCGCCGCCGCCTCCTTCGCGTCGCCGGGGAGGACGACCGCGCCGGGCGTGACCGCGTACTGCAGCAGCCCGTCGGACTCGTAGGTCTTCAGCCGGTGCCGCTGGGTGACGACGTGCTCGGCGCCGCAGATCTGCTGGAGGCGCTCGACGAGAGCGACGGGGACGGCCATGTCAGCAGTTCTACCCGTCATCGAGAACTCATGCCTCCAGCTCTAAAGTCCAGCGGTGGCCGGTCCGACATCCGACTAAGAGATGAGCGTCGCGACCACGACTGGACCGGCCCGGGGCTGGTACCCGGATCCCAAGCAGCCGGCGGCCCTGCGCTGGTGGGACGGCTCCCGCTGGACCGGGCACCGCACGGCAGCCCGCGAGGCGGCGGCCGGCGTCCTCGCCGCGGCCGAGTCCGAGCCGGACACCCGGCGCGGCACCAACGAAGCGTTCCGCGCCGCCCTCGAGTCCGCCCGCGCCACGCGCGCCGGGTCCGGCGGCGCGCCCGCCGTCGAGCCTGAGCCTGAGCCGGAGATCGTCGCCACCGTGGTCGAGCCGGCGCCGGCGCCGGAGCCGCCCGCGGCCGCCGAGGCCGCCCCGCGCCGCGGCCGCCGGAAGCTGGCCGGCGCGGTCGCCGTCCTCGCAGTCGCCGGCGCCGGCGCCGCGCTGCTGGCCACCGGCGGCGCATCCGCGCCGGCCGGGAAGGCCGCCGCCAGGAGCGCCGCGGTCGCCGCCGCCGACCTCGAGTGCGTCAAGGCGTGGAACCAGGCGGAATCGACCGACGCCGCCCAGCTGCGGGTCACGCTCGGCCAGTTCGCCGGAGCGCCCGCGCGGATCAGCCGGGTCGCGCCCCTGCCCGGCACGCTCATGCAGCCCAACGCCTGCGCGCTGTCGGTCTACGATCCCGGCACCGGAACGCACGCGATCTTCGTCGCCGGCGTCAAGGACCAGCCCGGCTACCTCGATGTCACGACCTACCCGCGGGCCGCGAAGTACGGCTGGCCGCAGACCGCTCGCCAGGGCAACGTCCAGATCCAGCCGGACGGCACCCTGCGTGCCGTCATCCGCTGAGCAGCGCCGCGTAGTGCACCGTGAACAGCCGCTCCGCGCGGCGCGGGGCGGCGTGCCACAGCGCTGAGCGGAGGGCCCATTTCGCCGTCGCGGAGACCTGCGCGGCGGCGCCCGTCGCGAAGAAGGCATGGTGGCGGCGGGGGAGGGGGTCGGCGAGCTGCTCGACGATCCGCAGGCCGGCGCCTGCCGCCAACCCGGCGATCGCCTCGCGCGAGAACGCCTGGATGTGGCCGATCTCCCGCGCCTCGGCGACCTTCGCCGGCCGGCGTGCCGAGCGGTTGTCCTCGAGCGGCACCTCGACGAGCACCCAGCGCGCGACGCGCGCCGCCTCGGCCAGCAGCGCGGCCGGGTCCGGGACGTGCTCGAGCACGTGCGAGACGACCGCGAGGTCATAGGCGCCGTCGCCGGCGGGGACGCGGGCCCCGTCATAGGCCTCGATCCGGCGCGCGCCCGGGATGCCGCGTCCGGCGGCGATCGCCGCGGCCGGGCCCGCGAGCTCGAACCCGTCGTAGACCGTCGCCACGCCGGCGGCCGACAGCGCCGCCAGCAGCGCGCCGTCGCCGCAGCCGATCTCCACCAGCGTCGTGGCCAGCACGCCCGCCCGGCGGGTCAGCTCGACCACGTGCGCCGCCTTCGACGCCGCCCCGAGCGCGCGCCAGCGCCCGAGCAGCGCCGCCCGCTCCGGGTCCGGCTGGGTGTAACCCGCCTCGTAGAAGGCGGTCAGGTCGGCGGTCGGGTCGCTCACGCCGGTCGATCCTGACCGGCGGCGGCGCGCGTCGCCGCGCGCCGCGCCCTCTGGCTCATCGCTTTCCGGCTTGCGCCACGCGCGACGTCCGCCTCGCGCCGCCGCCGGCCGGCGTCCAGCGCAGCCGCCAGACGCCCGGCTTCGCCGCGGTCGTCGTCGTGAACTGGCCGGTGACCGACCGCACGGTGATCGTCTTGACCGTCGTCCACGGCCCCGCCGCCTTCGCCGCGTTCTGGAGCACGACGGTCTCGACCGAGCTCGCGGCCGCCGGGCGGACCTGCCCGTAGACGGCGACGGAGCCGCCCCGCCGGACCGCCCAGATCGGCAGCATGTACGCCGCGAAGGCCGGCTTGTGCGCCAGCGTGCCGTAGCGCTCCAGGCCGGTCTGGAACGACGCCTGGTCCTGCTCGTCGACGAGCTTGTACTGCGCGACCGACTTGACCCGCTTGTCGCGTGCGGCGAGGTAGTCCGCCTGGTTGAGGTAGATGGCCTGGTCGGCGAGCGTCACGCCGAACAGCCGGTCCGGCGGGTTGGTCTGGTAGCCGAACTCCGTGTACCAGACGGGCAGCTTGCGCGGGACGATCCCGGCGCTCCCGCCACGGTCCAGCAGCCGGCGCAGGCGCGATGGCGTGGCGATCGTGATCTCGGTCGAGAGCGTCCGGCCGAGCGGCGGCTGCGAGCCGCCCTTCGTGTACGGATGGTGGGCGAAGCCGTTGACGCCGAGGCGCTTGAACCCCTTGCAGCCGGCGGCCTTCAGCGCCGCGCCGCGCAGCTTGCGGCCCGACGACGAGAGGCAGAACAGCTCCGCGATGAACGGCACCGGCGGCGACGCGCGCTCGGCCAGCCGGCCGGTCGTGCGCCCGATCGGCGCCGTCTCGCCCAGCAGGATGTGGTCCGAGCCGTGGCCGGACGCGCGCAGCCCGCGCACGCCGGCGGCGGCCAGCGCGCGGTAGCGGTCGGCCGCCCACAGGTGCGCCTGGCCGCGCGCCGAGACGTACTGCGGGTTCAGCCAGCCCGGCTGGTTCGGCTCGTTCCAGATCGACCAGCGGTCCACGCGGGGCAGGACGCCGCCGCCCTGGTTCTCGTCGGCGTAGGAGCCCGAGTAGCGGGTGGCCAGCGCCTGCACGAACCCGCCGAACAGCTTCGCGTCGGGCTTGCAGGCCCGGACCTGCGTCGCCGTGCCCTTGCAGCCCGACCCCCAGCGCGGGATCGGCCCCGACGGCGTGAGCAGCACGTGCAGCCCGCGGGCGGCGGCGCCGCGCACCAGGTTGTCGTAGCGGTCCCACGCCGCCGCCCGGTAGGACCGCGGGTTGGCCGGCTTGAAGCCCTTCGGGACCTTGGCTGACCTGGCGGCGGGCGCGAGGTCCTGCCAGTAGACGATGTTGCGGATCGTGTCCGCTCCCAGCGCCTGCATGTCGCCGAGCGCCGACACCTGCCCCTGCTTCACCAGCAGGTACTCGTCCTCGAAGATCGACTCCTGGCTCATGCTCGCCAGGGCGCTGGAGGGGAGGCAGAGGACCGCGAAGGCGGCGAGGACCGGGAGGGTGAGACGTCTCATGGAAGGCATCCGGGGGGCTCCAACGCCACCCGGTCGCCGAAGTTTCGCCGCCGGGCCGGACGGAGGTCCCGCTCCGCTGTGGCCCGGCGGCGTGCGGCCTCAGCTGACGGGCACCTCGCGCGACGTGATCGTCGTGCCGGAGATCGTCTCCACGAACATCGCGCGCCACGTGCCGGGCGCGGTCAGCGGCTCGCTCGCGGTGAAGAACCCGATCGGGTCGATCGGCACCGGATCGCCGACGTTGCCGAAGGCGGTGGTGCCGGCCGGCTTGAACTGCATCTGCACCGACACCGCGGTGCCGGTGGGCAGGAAGCGGAGCCAGCCCCACAGGTTCGTGGCGCCGCCGGACTTGCCGGTGAAGACGAGCGGCATCCGGTAGGCGACCGCCGACGGCTTGGGCTTGCCGTTGGCGAAGTACAGCCCGGACTGATAGGTGAACCAGTGCTTCTTGCTCTTCTTCGGGTACTTCTTGAGCCCGGCCACGTCGCGCAGCAGGAACTGCGTGTTGGCGATCACGCGCGGCTCCTTGTAGGCGATGTAGTCGGCGACGTTGATCCACTCGGCCTGCTTGGCCAGCGAGAAGCCCGAGAACGGATCAGGCGGGTTGGTCTCGTAGCCGAACTCGGTCAGCGCGACGTAGCTCGCCGCCTGCAGCGTCCCCGGCCGCTTGACCGCGATCGCGTCGAGCAGCGCCGGCAGCTCGGCGATGTTGGCGATCGTGATCGAGTCGCGGTTGGAGTCGCGCTTGGTCGGCGGCAGCGTCTTCGTGTACGGGTGGTGACCCCAGGCCGTGTAGTGCAGCGGGCTGATGCGCTTCAGCGTGTCGCAGTGCCGGCGCTTGGCGGCGGACCCCGTGTACGGGCGGTTCCTGGAGTCGACGCAGAAGAACTCGCGGATGAAGCGCTTCGGGTAGATCGGCGACGGCGGGTTGTGGGCCTTGGAGCCGAGCGGCGCCGTCTCGCCGATCAGCACGATGTCGTCCTTGTGGCCCGTCGCGTCCAGCGCGGTGCGGCCGGAGTACCAGAGGTCGCGGTACATCACGGGCGACCACGGCGTCGAGCCCTTGTACTGCGGGGTCAGCCAGCCGGGCTGGTTGGGCTCGTTGTAGATCGACCAGAACGAGACGCGCGGCAGCACCTGGCCGGCGTCGTTCTCGTCCTTGTAGGTGCCGTCGTAGCGCTTGCCGACGGCCTTGACGAACTTGAAGAACTCGCGGCTCTTCGGCTCCCACGTGCGCTGGTACTTGCGCTGGGACCGCGGCGCCTTGCCCATCGCCCAGCGCGGGCCGGGGCCGGTCACGTTCATGTAGACGCCGAGGCCCAGCGTCTTGCCGGCGCGCACCAGGCGGTCGTAGCGGTCCCAGTTGCCCTTCGGGTAGGTGCGCGGGTCGTCGGCCTTGAAGCTCTTGCGGCGCTTGCCGTGCTTGTCGTACTTGGCGTTCTGGGCGACGACGCTCCACAGCACCGAGACGCGCACGTCGTCGACGCCGAGCGCCTTCATGCGGCGCATCGCCGCGTCACGGACGGCATCGCCGCGGTACAGCAACTGGTCGTCGTCCATCATGATCGAGAACTGCAGCTGGGCGTTCGCGTGGGCGGCGACCGGCCGGCCGAGCCCGGCGAGGGCGACCACGGCCAGGAGGAGCAGCACGGGGAGGCGGCGGGACATGGGGCGGTGTATCGGCTCTCTCGGCAGAAACGTTGAAGGGGGCGGAGGCGATCCGTGGATCACCCCCGCCCCCGTCCAACACGATGGATTCGGGAAAAGTGCGGCGCGCTCAGGATGCCGCGTCGAAGCGCTCGGCGACCTTGTCCCAGTCGACCGTGTTCCACCACGCGTCGATGTAGTCGGGGCGCTTGTTCTGGTACTTCAGGTAGTACGCGTGCTCCCAGACGTCGACGCCCAGCAGCGGCGTCCGGCCGTCGGAGATCGGGTTGTCCTGATTGGCCGAGCCGACCACGTCGACGCCGCCGGAGCCGTCGCTGATCAGCCACGCCCAGCCGGAGCCGAACTGGTTGACGCCGGTCTCCTTCAGCTTGGCCTGGAAGTCGGAGAAGGAGCCGAACTTCGCGTCGATCGCCTCGGACAGCGCGCCCGTGGGCTCGCCACCGCCGCCCGGCTTCATCGACTCCCAGAACAGCG